>PMOU01000479.1 GCA_003161205.1 Actinomycetota bacterium
TTGTGTCAAGACCCAATTACGACTGGATCTTCACGGGCCGCTGAGCAGGCCAATCATGAGGCAGATAAGTTATCACTTGAACGCGGCGGCTCGGGCCGCTGGCCGTTTCCCTCGTTTGCCCGCGGCGGTGCCGCTGGGTCACGGGTGGTGGGCACGTTCGGGTGGTACTCCATGAAGCCGCGGGTGTTGTCCGGCTCCCGGCCCGCGTTGGCGATCACCACCGCGAAATAGGGAATGAAGATGGCGCCGAGAGCGGGTATCGCGGCCAGCCAGCCGAAGTGATTGGTGAACAGAACGACGGCTATTACGAAGCAGAGTGCGCGGATGCCCATCATCAGCAGGTACCTGCGCTGCCGGTAGGCGATGTCCTCGGACATCGACCGGCGCGCCTGCGTCACCAGGTGGACCGAATCCCGCCGGCTGGAATGACTCATCCTCACCCTTCCACGGTATGCCTAGCCGCCAAAACGGCGCGCGCTGGGCCGCCGGCTGGGGGTCAGCTGGCCTGGCTCACCGAGGACATGTTGAAGGCCTCGACCCGTACCGGGGGCATCGCGGCGCGGTTGAAGTAGTCGCCCCATTCGCGCGGCAGCGTCGGCACGGTGGCGCCGACTTCCAGCAGCCGCCCGAGCATGCCGACCGGTGACTCGTTGAACCTGAAGTTGTTGACCGCGCCCACGACCTCGCCGTTCTCCACCAGGTAGACCCCGTCCCGGGTGAGCCCGGTGAGCAGCAGGGTCTGCGGGTCAACCTCGCGGATGTACCACAGGCAGGTCAGCAGCAGGGCGCGTCCGGTGGAGGCGATCATCTCCTCCAGCGCGGGCGGCTGCGGCGCCGAGCTGGCGAAGGTCAGGTTGTCGATGGCGGGCGTGACCGGCACCCCGGCGACCTTGGCCGAATGCCGCGAGGAGATCAGGGCCGCCAGCGAGCCGTCGCTGATCCACGAGGTGGCGCCGAGCGGGAGGCCGTTGTCGAATACCGAAGAGTCCGATCCGGAGGCGTGCGAGATCACGAACGGCGCGCAGGCCAGCTCCGGTGCCCGCGGGTCGCTGGACAGCGTCACGGGCTGGGCGGACAGCCGTTCGCCGATCCGGGTCCCCCCGCCGGGCTTGCTGAACACCGTCCGCCCCTCCGCGGCCTCCTTCGCCCCGGCCGACCAGTACAGGTAGGTGAGCAGGTCCGAGACGGCGGTGGGCGGCAGCAGCGTCTCGTACCGCCCGGCCGGCAGCGCGATGGCGCGCTTGGCCCAGTCGAGGCGGTCGGCGAGCCCGGCGTCAAGGCCGGCGATGTCCACGTCGGTGAAGTCGCGGGTCGCCGTGCCCGCCCAGGCCGAACGTTCCAGGTCCGCGGACTTGGCGTTCAGCTCGACCCGCCCGGTCGGCTGGTCGTGCCGCTGCCGGAGCCCGGTCGAGGTGCCGACGAAGGTGCTGGTCAGCTCGTGCTCAGCAAATCCGTACAGCTTGCGGCCGGCGGCCTGGGCGGCCCGCAGGGTCTCGCCGAGCGCCGCCGCGAAGTCGCGCAGGACGCCGATGTCGGTCCGGCCAGGCGGGGAGTCCCACCGGAGCTCGTCATTTTTTATCCCGAACGAATCTGCCTGCGTCCCTCCGGCCAGCTCGCCAGCGTCCTCGGCCGGCGTTCCCTCGGCGGCAGCGCGCTCGGCCGCACGGACCACGTCGTCGATCTGGTCGGGGCGGACCCCGGCCCGGGAGACGACGCCGACGCTCGCGCTCTCGGGTCCATGGCCGTGCCGGTCGATGGCGATGACGGTGAGCTGGCGGGAGTTGGACACGCCGTTGGTGGTGAGCGTGTTGCCGGCCCAGCGCAGGTTGGCGTCCGAGGTTTCCTCGGCGATCACGACGCAGTCGTCGCTGCGGGCGGCGGCCAGGGCCCGCTCGACGGTTTCCTGGGGCGTGAGCCGGCTCGCGGTGGTCATGTCGCGCCCTCTTCCGCCGTGTTGAGTATTCGGACGCCGCGCATCAGGGCGGCCGGNNTGGCTGACCGGGGCGACCTGGCCGGGCTGGCCCTTGCCGCAGTTGAACGCGCCGCCGAGCACGTAGGTCTGCGGGCCGCCGACAGCCTCCATCGAACCCCAGAAATCGGTGGTGGTGGCCTGATAGGCGACATCACGCAGCTGGCCGGCCAGCTGGCCGTTCTTGATCTTGAAGAACCGCTGGCCGGTGAACTGGAAGTTGTACCGCTGCATGTCGATCGACCAGCTCTTGTCGCCCAGGATGTAGATGCCGTTCTCCACGGCGGCGATGAGGTCGCGGGTGGACGGGCCGCCGGCCGCGGGCTGCAGCGATACGTTCGCCATCCGCTGCAGCGGCATGTGGCCGGGTCCGTCGGAGAACGCGCACCCGTTCGAGCGCCCGAACCCCTTGAGCAACGCCATCCGCCGGTCCAGCTGGTACCCGGACAGGATGCCGTCGCTGATCAGGTCCCAGGACTGGCCGGCCACGCCTTCGTCGTCGTAGCCGACGGTGGCCAGGCCGTGCTCGGCGGTGCGGTCGCCGGTGACGTGCATGATGCCTGATCCGTACTGCAGGCTGCCGAGCTTGTCCATGGTGGCGAAGGAGGTGCCCGCGTAGGCGGCCTCGTAGCCCAGNNTTGGACGGGTCGATCACCAGGTCATACTGGCCCGGCTCGACGGTGGGGGCCCGGAGCTTGGCCGCGAGCAGCTCGGGTAGCTCGGCCAGCTCGGCGTCGAAGTCCCAGGCGGTTCCGGTCAGGAACTCATACCCGCGGCCGACGGGGGGCGCCAGCGTCCGCATGGTGTCGAACCTGCCGTCGTCCGCTATCGCGACGGCGGTGAGCTGGGGCTGCAGGCGGACCCGCTGCTGGGTCGCCGTGGTCGCGCCGTCGGAGTAGAACTTGCACTCCCGNNTACGCCGACACCCAGGTCACGTCGCCGTAGCCGGGCTCGGGGGCGAGCTCGATGGGTTCGGTGTTCATGGCCGCGGTCACCTTGGCCACCTCGACCGCCTGCCGCGCCGCTTGCGCCGCCGCGTCCGCGGTGAGATCGACCGCCGAGGCGAAACCCCAGGTCCCGTCCACGATCACCCGGACGGCGAGACCCGCGTCGTCGGCGTCGAAGAGGGTCTGCGGGCTGCCGTCGGACAGGCTGATCCGCTGCCCCCTGATACGCTCGGCCCGGAAGTCGGCATGCTGGGCACCGAGGCTCTTGGCCTGCGCGAACGCCGCGTCGGCCAGCTCCCGCAGCGGCAGGGCCGTGAACTCAGGGTCGATTCCCTGGCGATGATCATCCACGCGCCGGGAGTCTATCTCACCTCTCTGCGGTACCCTCAGGTGGCCGCAGAGAGAGGTGAGCGTGGCGCGTTCTGTACTGGTGACCGGCGGGAACCGCGGTATCGGGCTGGCCATCGCGCGGCGGCTCGCCGCGGAAGGCGACAGCGTCACGGCGACCTCCCGCTCCGGCGAGCCGGTCGAGGGCCTGAGCGTCGTCCGCTGCGACGTGCGGGACATGGCGTCCGTCGATGCGGCGTTCGGGTCGACCGAAGCCGACCAGGGTCCGGTGGAGGTCCTGGTCGCCAACGCGGGCGTGACCCGCGACCAGCTGCTCGCGCTGATGAGCGAGGACGACTTCGGCTCGGTTCTGGACACGAACCTGGCCGGCGCCTACCGGGTCGCCAGGCGCGCGGTGCGGCCCATGATGAAGATGCGCCGCGGGCGCCTGATCTTCATCTCCTCGGTGGTCGGCCTGTACGGTTCGGCCGGGCAGGCCAACTACGCCGCGTCCAAGGCCGGGCTCGTCGGCCTGGCCAGGTCGCTGGCGCGCGAGCTCGGCTCGCGCGGCATCACCTCGAACGTGGTCGCGCCCGGCTTCGTGGACAGTGACATGACGGCGAGCCTGCCGGAGGCCAGGAAGGCCGCGATCATGGCCGCGGTCCCGCTCGGGCGGTACGCGTCGGCGGACGAGGTCGCCGCGACGGTGGCGTTCCTGGCCGGCCCGGACGCGTCCTACATCACCGGTGCCGTCATCCCGGTCGATGGCGGGCTCGGGATGGGACACTGAGCCGCGTCCGCCCGCGCTATTGGACGTGCAGAGTGAAGACGGTGCTCATCAACGTGCGGATCATGAGGGAAGCGAGGTTCTGATGGGAATCCTGGCGGGCAAGCGGATCCTGGTCACCGGGGTCATCACGGACGCCTCGATCGCGTTTCACGTCGCGCGGGTGGCCCAGGCCGAGGGCGCGACCGTGGTGCTGACCGGCTTCGGGCGGCTGAGCCTGGTGGAACGGATCGCCAAGCGGCTGCCCTCGCCGCCTCCGGTCCTCGAGCTCGACGTGACCAGCGAGGACCACCTCGCCTCCCTGGCCGAACGGGTTTCCGAGCACGTGGACGGCCTGGACGGGGTGCTGCACGCGATCGCCTACGCCAACCCGGAGGAGGCGCTGGGCGGCAACTTCCTGCACACCAAGTGGGCCGACGTCGCGACCGCGCTGCAGGTCTCCGCGTTCTCGCTCAAGGCGATCACGATGGCGGCGCTGCCGCTGATGGGCAGCGGCGGGTCGGTGGTGGGACTGGACTTCGACGCGAGCGTGGCCTGGCCCGGTTACGACTGGATGGGCGTGGCGAAGGCCGGGCTCGAGTCCTGCGCCCGTTATCTGGCCCGCGACCTGGGCGGCAAGCGCGTGCGGGTCAACCTGGTGGCGGCGGGGCCGCTGCGGACCATGGCCGCGAAGTCCATACCCGGGTTCGAGCGATTCGAGGGGGTGTGGGACAGCCGCGCCCCGCTGGGCTGGGATATCACCGATCCGGAACCGACCGCGCGGGCCTGCGTGGCCCTGCTCTCCGACTGGTTCCCCGCCACCACCGGCGAGATCGTCCATGTCGACGGCGGCGTGCACGCGGTGGGCGCATGAACAGGGTCACCTGATGGCCGAGTTCGTGCTCACGCTTTCGTGTCCCGACCGAATCGGGATCGTGCACGCGGTCGCGGCGTACCTGCACGAGGCGGGCTGCAACGTGCTCGACAGCCAGCAGTTCGCGGACCGGACCGCGGGCCGGTTCTTCATGCGGGTGCACGTGGAGACCCTGCCGCCGGCGCCGGTCTCCTACCACGGCCTGCACTCCGGCTTCGCTCCGGTGGCGACCGGGTTCGACATGGACTGGGAGCTGCACGACACCGCGGTCCGGCCGCGGGCGCTGATCATGGTGTCCCGGGCCGGCCACTGCCTGAACGACCTGCTGTACCGCCGCTCGGCGGAGTCGCTGCGCATCGACATCCCGCTGGTCGTCGGCAATCACGACGACCTGGCGCCGCTCGCGGCGGCGCACGGCGTCGCGTTCGAGCACGTGCCGGCCGGCCGCGACCCGCTGTCCGTGCAGCGGGCGGAGAGCCGGGTGCTCGACCTGGTCAGCGAGCTCAGCATCGACTTCGTGGTGCTGGCCCGCTACATGCGCATCCTGTCTCCGGAGCTCTGCGCCAAGATGACCGGCCGCATCATCAACATCCACCACTCGTTCCTGCCGAGCTTCAAGGGAGCACGGCCGTACCACCAGGCGTACGACCACGGCGTGAAGCTGATCGGCGCCACCGCGCACTACGTCACCGCGGACCTGGACGAGGGCCCGATCATCGAGCAGGAAGTCGCCCGGGTGGATCACGGGAGCAACCCGGAGGACCTGGCGGCGATCGGCCGTGACGCCGAGCGGGTCGCGCTCGCCCGCGCGGTGCGCTGGCATGCCGAACACCGCGTTCTGCTGCACGGGCGCCGCACCGTCATCTTCAAGTAAGCGGGGTGGCCGCGGTCCCGGGTACCCCGGGTCTCCTGCGGCCGTGGGGCACTCGCAGCGAAACAGCGACCATTGTTTTCGATGCGTTATGAATTGATAGTCAATTCGTTATTTTCTCGGCGTCATTGACCTGCCCGCCTCGCGGCGAGCCGATGTTCAGGTCCCCGGCGCCTCGCGTTTGAGCGGTTAGGCCGCCATTCCGTAGCTCAATGGGCCGTCTTCCGGTACCCGGATTAGTGCGCCACGGCCCGGGGTTTATGGTGTGTCACCAAGCGGCTCATCGTGCTCAGGGCCATGCTGGCGACCCAAATCAGCCTGGTTACCGCAGAAATGATCGGCGGAGGGTAACGGTTTGTCTACACATTGTTAAACGGTTACGCTTGGTAGTCACCACTCAGGGAAATACCACTGATGGTGCCGGAGGGAACACGCGAAGTTAATTCACCGATGTTCTTGGCGGCGACGCCGGTCAGGGACGAAGATTCTGCGGTGAGACGGTCTTCACACGGCAAGCCTTCACGTTCGTGAGGCTTGCGGGTGCAAGGGGACGTATGTTAACAAAAGAGCATAGATCCGGAAATATCCGAATGCTACACGTGACACTGCAGGACGCTGCCGTCAGGGGATTGATGGCAAGTTGTGACATTTTTGGCGAGAGATCGATGCACTATGGAACTTACGCTTCCGCTAACTCATAACACCGGTAGCTCACCGGCCGGCTCGCGATGAGTCAGCACGGATGTGCCGCGGAAACGGGCCGTAATCATCTGGGGGTACTGCGACCCAGTGCCCCGCGACGGTGCGGAGCGGATCACCGGCGAAACTACTTCAGAAGGGCGACAAGCTGATGACCCCAGGACGGACAACAGGCGCGGGCAGCGCAAGGAGGGAGGGCCGATGATGAGGTTCAGGAGCAAAGCAATCGGGGGCATCGCCATCGCGGTCGCGAGCATGACCGCGCTTGCCGCCTGTAGCAGTAGCAGTAGCCACAGCGGATCGACCAGCAACTCCGGCGGGGCCGTCACGCCCCCGGGTGCCATCGGGTCGGTGCCGGCCCAGGCCACCGGCACGGAGCATGCCGGGACGATCACCTGGGCCGAGCAGCCCGGCGCCACTCCCAACTGGATCCTTCCGCTGGTGCCCTCCGCCTCCAACACGGTCTTCAACAACTTCAGCTTCATCTGGGAGTTCTGGCGTCCCCTGATCTGGACGGTCAACGGTGTCGAGCCGGTCGTGGACCCGTCGATGAGCATCGCCAACACCCCGGTGTACTCCAACGATGACAAGACCGTGACGGTCTCGCTGAAGAGCAGCTACAAATGGTCGAACGGCCAGCCCATCACGGCCAACGACCTGCTCTTCTACATCGACCTGGTCAAGGCCGCGATCAAGGAGTCTCCGGACAACTGGGAGGGCTACGTGCCCGGCCACTTCCCGGATAACCTGGTGAGCACCACGTCGCCGAACGCGTCGACGCTGGTGATGAACCTCAGCGCGACGGTCAACCCGACCTGGTTCACCGACAACTACCTTGGCCAGGGACCGCTGATCCCGCTGCCGAGCGCCGAGTGGGCGAAGACGTCGACGACCGGCGCGGTGGTGCCCGCGTCTGGCTGGACGCCGGCCACGATGACCAAGATCTTCAACTTCCTCACCGCGCAGTCCAAGTCGGTCAGCACCTATGCGACCAACCCGCTGTGGCAAGTCGTCGACGGTCCCTACAAGCTGTCGGCTTACAACGCCACCTCCGGCGGCTTCACGATGGTGCCGAACACGACCTACGGCGGCCCGCACGCGACGAAGGAATCCACGATCGTGGCTGTCCCGTTCACGTCGGAGGCTGCGGAGTTCAACGCCATCAAGGCGGGCAGCATCGACGTCGCCAACGTCGACTACACCGACGTGCCGCAGCTACCGCAGGTCCTGCGGCTCGGCTACAGCTACATCGGCGAGCCGGACTACGGCATGAACTTCGCGAACTACAACTTCAAGGACAAGACCGGCGACTTCGACAACATCATCAGCCAGCTGTACGTGCGCCAGGCGCTCGCGCATCTGGTGGACGATGCGGGCTGGATCAAGGCGTTCATGGACGGCGCGGGCGCGCCGGCCTACGGGCCGATTCCGGCTTACCCGCTCAGCCCGTACCTGCCGGCCGACGCGGCGACCGACCCGTATCCGTTCAGCGTCTCGGACGCGGTCAACATCTTGAAGAGCCACGGCTGGACGGTGACCCCTGGCGGCACGGACGTGTGCGCCAAGGCGGGCACCGGGTCCGGCGAGTGCGGGGCAGGGATCCCGGCCGGCACCAAGCTGGCCTGGAACTACATCTACAGCACCGCTCCGTCCGTGATCGGCAACCAGGCCACCGACTTCGTGTCCAAGGCGGCGCAGGCTGGCATCAAGATCACCCTGTCCAGCAGCAACTTCAACTACATGATCGCCAACTACCTGGACCCGTCCGCCCCGGCGAACGAGAACAAGTGGGCCATGGAGGACTTCGGCGGTGAGACCGAGGATCCGTACGCGACCACCTTCGGCCTGTTCAACACCAATGGGCCGGAGCAGGTCGGCGATTACAGCAACCCGACGGCTGACAGTCTGATCAACGATTCCATTACCTCCACCAACCCGACGGCGGTGAAGAACGAGGCCTCGTTCCTGACCTCCAACCAGCCGGTGCAATTCCAGCCCAACCCGGACTACATCTGGGCCTGGAAGAACACCGTCTCCGGTACGCAGCCTTCCTTCGAGAACCTGACCCAGTACTACCTCACGCCGGAGTTCTGGTACCTCACCAAGTAACCTCCGCTTACACGCTGGACTGCCCTGGTCTCCGGTGATACACCGGAGACCAGGGCAGCGGTTCGGGCGGAACACAGCTCTACCGGATGCCGTGCAGCCGCCCGGTCCGCGGTTGATGCCGCGGAGGAAGGCAGGAACACATGATCTCCTACCTAGCGCGCCGTCTCGTCACGTCGATCATCGTGGTCGTCGGCGTCTCCATCTTCATCTTCATCCTGCTGCACTTGTCCTTCCCGTCACCCGCGCGGGCTGTCCTTGGCCTGTCGGCCAAGCCGAATCAGATCGCCGCGTGGAACAAGGCCAACGGCTACGACGACCCGGTCATCGTGCAGTACCTCCACTACGTGAACAACTTGCTGCACGGCAACCTGGGCTACTCCTACGCCGAGAACCAGAGCGTGCTCGCGCTCTTCAAGGAGCGGGTCGCCCGCAGCGTCTACCTGTCCGGGATATCGCTGTTGCTCGCGGTGATCATCGCCCTGCCGCTCGGGATCTTCCAGGCGGTCAAGCGCAACAGCGTCGGCGACAACGTAGCGACCAGCGCGGCGTTCATCCTCTATTCGATGCCGTCGTTCTTCCTCGGGCTGATCCTCATCCAGGTGTTCGCCCTGTCGCTCCCGATCTTCAGCTTCGAGGCGAGCCAGTCCGACTCCCTCTGGGTCGTCATCGGCGACTGGAACGCCATGACGCTGCCGATCCTCACGCTGACGGCCGTCACGGTCGCCAGCTTCTCCCGGTACATGCGGTCCTCGTCGATGGATGTTCTGGCCCAGGATTACATCAAGGTGGCGCGGGCCAAGGGCCTGCCGGAGCGGCTCGTGCTGACCAGGCACCTGTTCCGCAACGCCAGCCTGCCGATGGTCACGCTGATCGGCCTGTCACTGCCGATCCTGCTGGCCGGCAACCTGATCACCGAGTCACTGTTCAACTTCCAGGGCCTGGGGCTGCTTTTCTTCGAGAGCCTGGGAAAGGTCGATTACCCGGTCATGCTCGCCTACACGCTGGCGGGCGCCGTCCTTGTCGTCGTCGGAAACCTGGTCGCGGATATCGCGCTCACCATCGCGGACCCGCGCATCCGGCTGGCCTGACCGGCTAGGCCCTAGAAAAGGAGGCAGCCATGGCATCCCAGCCGATTGACGTACAGCGAGCGTTGCCGATGGGACCCGAGGGCGGCAATGTCGGAGCGGTGCAGAGCGGGTGGCGACTCGCGCTCCGCGAGTTCATGAGCAACCGGCTGGCCGTGATCGGCTTCGGCATTCTCATCTTCTTCGTGCTTTTCTGTTTCGTCGGTCCGCTGATCTACCGGACCAACCAGATCGACACCAACGACATCCTGGCGAACACGGCCCCATCAGGAGCACACCTGCTCGGCACCGACAACCTGGGGTTCGACGAACTCGGCCGGATGATGAAGGGCGGCCAGGCCGCACTGGAGATCGGCTTCTTCGCCGCGTTCGTCGCGATCGTGATCGGCACGCTCTGGGGCGCCGTCGCGGGCCTGGCCGGCGGGATCTTGGACTCGGCCATGATGCGCGTGGTCGACGTGTTCCTCTCGGTGCCGTTCCTGTTCGTGGTCCTGATCCTGGCGGTGCGGTTCGGCGCGTCCGTGCTGTCGCTCAGCCTGGTCATCGGGTTCTTCGCCTGGCAGGTGCCGGCCCGGCTGGTCCGGGGTGAGGTCCTCACCTTGCGAGAACGCGATTTCGTCCTCGCGGCGAGAACATCGGGCGCGACTTCCTGGCGGCTGATCACCAGGCACCTGATCCCGAACGCGCTGGGCGTGGTTATCGTCAACGTGACGTTCCAGGTCGCGGACGCGATCCTGACTGTCTCCTACGTCGGCTTCCTCGGCTTCGGTCTGCACTACCCGAACGTCGACTGGGGTGATCAGCTTTCCAACGGCATCGGGTTCTTGGAGGACGGTTACTGGTGGCTCATCTTCCCGGTAGGTGCCTGTATCGTCCTGACCGTGATGGCTCTCAACTTTATCGGCGACGCACTGCGCGACTCGTTGGACGTCCGACTCAGACGCAGGTAGCGGCGGGCGGCCGGACCGCGCGATGATCTTCGAAGCCACCATTAACGAGAGGTAGAGGCCAGATGGCCCCAGTCCTTGACATCCAGAACCTGTCGACGCACATCAAGCTCACCAGCTCCGTCGTCCAGGCAGTCGGCAACGTTGACCTGCAAGTCGACGCCGGAGAGACCCTCGGTGTCGTCGGGGAGTCCGGCTGCGGCAAGTCCATGACCGGCTTGTCGATCATGGGATTGCTGCCGCCTGGCGGGTCCATCGTCAACGGCTCGATCAAGCTTGACGGCCGCGAACTCGTCGGCCTGAAGGAAGATGAGCTACGGCGGATCCGGGGCAACGAAGTAGCGATGATCTTCCAGGATCCGCTCACGTCGCTCGACCCGACCAAGACCATCGGCTACCAGGTCGGCGAGCCGGTGCGGCTGCACCGGGGCGCTTCGAAGTCCGAGGCGCTCGACCGGGCGGTCGAGGTCCTGTCCCTGGTGGGCCTGCCGCGGCCGAAGGAGCGGCTCAAAGACTATCCGCATCAGCTGTCCGGTGGCCTGCGCCAGCGCGTGATGATCGCCATGGCCCTGGCCTGCGAACCGAAGCTGCTCATCGCCGNNATGGGCGTGATCGCCGGGCACGCCGACCGGGTCAACGTGATGTACGCGGGCCGGGTGGTGGAGACGGCCGAGGCCGCCACTCTCTTTGACGAGATGCACCACCCGTACACCCAGGCGCTGCTCGCTTCCATTCCCCAGCTCGACCAGGACGCCAGGAAAGCGCTGCACGCCATTCCCGGTCTGCCGCCTGACCTGGCTCATCCGCCGGACGGCTGCCGGTTCGCAGCCAGGTGCACCCGGGCCACGGACAAGTGCCGTGCCGAGGAACCGCCTCTGGCCGGTAAGACGTTCGAGCACAAGTTCGCCTGCTGGCATCCGGTCGACGGACCGCTCGCGCTGGAGGTTATCGGTGCGGGCGGCCCCGATGCCACCAGCACCGGCCTGGTGGGATCGGACGCCAGAAGCCTCGATGAGGCCGCGGCCAGCGACAAGATCGGCTTCGTGCACGATGCCGAGCTCGCCGACACCGGGGTGACCTCGTCGTCGGCGCAGGCGCAGCCCGGGGCGGACGGCTCTCCCGCGGTGATCGCCGTCGGCCTGGCCGAGACGGCCGATGGCCGCCTGGAGGTAGTCGGGCAGCCGCTCGAGACCGTGTTGAACGGCAATGGCGTGGCTCCGCTGCTTGAGCTGCGCAATCTGGTGAAGGAGTTTCCCGTCACCTCGGGCGCCATCTTGCAGCGCCGGGTGGCGGCCGTCCACGCCGTGTCGGATGTTTCCTTCTCCGTGCCGGCCGGCACCACGTTCGGCCTGGTCGGCGAGTCGGGGTGCGGCAAGACCACGATCGGCAAGCTGATCGTGGCGCTGGAGAAGCCGAACTCCGGCTCGATCTCGGTCAATGGCGAGGACGTGTCCAAGCTGCACGGCAGCGATCTGCGCCGCAAGCGCCGTGACCTGCAGCTCATGTTCCAGGACCCGCAGTCGTCGCTGGACCCCAGGATGCGGGTCGGCACCATCATCGCCGAGCCGCTGGCCGTGCAGCACCTCGGCAGCAAGCGGGCGCAGCGTGATCGTGTCCAGGAGCTGCTCAGCGAGGTCGGACTGCCGGGGAACGCCGTGGAGCGCTACCCGCATGAATTCTCCGGCGGTCAGCGCCAGCGCATCGGCCTGGCCCGGGCGCTCACCGTGAACCCCAAACTCATCGTGGCCGACGAGCCGGTCAGCGCGCTCGACGTGTCGATCAGGGCGCAGGTGCTGAACCTGATGAAGCGGCTGCAGACCACGTACGGCCTGACGTACGTGGTCATCTCGCACGACCTCGCCGTGGTCAAGTACATGGCCGACAAGATTGGCGTCATGTACCTGGGCAAGCTGGTCGAGATGGGCTCGGGGGAGGACATCTACGAGCGGGCCGCGCATCCGTACACGGCCGGGCTCATCGCCACCATCCCGGTGCCCAATCCGACCCTGGAGCGGGCCAAGACGGGCGCCGCCATTAGGGGCGAGCTGCCCAGCCCGGTGAACCCGCCCTCGGGGTGCAGGTTCCGCACCCGGTGCCAGTTCGCCCAGGAACGCTGCGCCGCCGAGGAACCCAAGCTCCGCTCCTTCGGCCCAGGCCACGTGGCGGCCTGCCACTTCCCGCTGCAGAGCGCGTACGGCTCCGACGCGGACGAGCCCGCCATGACCAGCACCGGGGACCCGTTGCAGTAGCCCTGCCGGCAGCGCGCGGCTTTTCCGAGCGGCCCGCCGGGTGCCCGTGACGTCCGGCGAGCCTCCCGCACTTAGCGTGTCTGACTAGTTACCCTCTCGTGTCGAGGATGTACGTCACGTCCGTGAAGCCGGGGGACTCATGGGGCAGAGGCTTGTCATCGGTGACCTGCGCGTCCAGCAGGTGGACGGCAGGAGGGGACGGTCGTTCACGATCGTGTGGCCGGAGGGGCGGGTGCACGAGCAGGCCGACAGGTTCCTGCGGGTCTATGACGGGTCGGGGACGCAGCGGACGTATGCGTACCTGCTGGTCGATCACCTGCGCTGGCTGGAGCGGGAGTGCCTGCCGCCGGAATCGGTGGCACTGCGGGATCTGCAGCGGTATATGGGGATCGTCGGCGCGAGGGTGGCGATGCCGCTGGGCGAGCCGTGGCGGGCCGGCAAGCGGCCCTACGGCCAGCACACGCTGTCGGCGGCAGCCTCCTGCCTGAAGGGGTTTTACCTGCACCTTGCCGCACTGGGGGTCAACCGGGAGCTGGGCGGGCAGCTGAACCGGACCCGGCTGCCGACCCGGGCCGACCGGGACCGGGCGCTGCTGGGACACCTGAACCGCGAGCTGCCCGCCAACCCGCTGGCACGGCGCCGGGTCCGGCGCCGGCACCCGAAGATGCTGCCTGACGGCGCCCGGGACCTGCTCGGACAGGCTGTCCTGACGGCACGGGACCGGCTGGTCGTGGCCTGGCTGGGCGACGGGGGCTTCCGGATCGGCGAGCTGTGCGGCCTGCACCTGGCCGACCTGCACCTGCACGAGAACGCACCGTGCGGGGACTGCCGGTCCCCGCACGTGCACATCTGTCACCGGGACGGCAACGCGAACCGGGCGCGGGCCAAGACGAAGTACCCGTGGAGCCTGGAGGACGGGGTGATCCGCGGCGGGCTGGTCAGGCGGGCCAGCCCGGCGATGGTCCACGCCTATTTCGAGTACATGACCACCGAGTACCCGCAGTACGCCGCGCACGGGATGCTCCTGGTTCAGCTCGACGGCCCGCGTCACGGGCAGCCGTGGGCTCCGGCGGCGGCTCGCGGCATGCTGCGCCGGGCCGGTGACCGGGCCGGGCTGGGACGGGTCCACGCGCACGCGTTCCGGCACTCGTTCGCCTCCGCTGTGCTGGATGCCTCGGGCGGCAACCTGCTGGTCGCCCGCGATGCCGGGGGCTGGGCCTCGGTCACCGTGGTGGACGAGGTTTACGCCCATGCCGATGTCCACGACCCGGTATTCGACGCCGCGCTGCGGCAGGTGTGGGGTGAGCAGCCGTGACCGCCACCGTCCCGCTCCGGGTGCTGGTGCCAGCCGACGGCGGGGACAACCGCCAGCGGCGGGACCGGCTGGAGCTGCTGTCGGCGCTGATCGGCGCCCCGGGGTTTGACCCGCTGCTGCGCGGTGACATCATCGAGTTCCCGCGTGACCATCCGGTCTTCTGGTGGGGCTGCCGGATCACCGGGTGCGAACGCCCGCGCCGGGAGAACAAGATGCTGTGCAACGGGCATGAGAGCCAGTGGCAGCAGGCGCACCTGGCGGGCGCGGACCGGGCGGCGTGGATGCGTGACGCCGCGCCGCTGGCCCTGACGCACGCGCGCGTTCCGGAGCACTGCCTGATCTGCGGGCACCGCCCGGCGATCCGGGGCGCGAGCCGACTGTGCGCCCGCCATCAGCTCAAGTGGAAGAAAGGGCGGCGGAGAGCGGGCGGTCCCGGCTTTGAGGACTGGCTGACCGCGCAGGCCCCATTTGACAGCTACGGCGGCTGCCGGGTTGCTGTCTGCCCCGAGCCGGCCTATTCGCCGCTGGGCCTGTGCCACGGGCACGAGTCGGCCTACCGCTTGCAGGGACGACCGGGCGGGGCCAGGCTGCCGCAGGCGTGGTTCGGCCGGTTCGAACAGGCAGGCCGGCCGGTCCCGGTCCGCTACCACGACGAGACCGCATTCGGCCGCTGGTGCCAGACGGCGCTGCCGCTGCCGCGCCCCGGGACGGTCAACCTGCGCGGCCTGACGCCCCTGGCCAGGGCCGAGATCCAGTGGGGCCTGCACGCCCACGCCCAGGCCGCCGAGCATGCCGGATGGGCCCTGCGCTGGGTGCAAGCCATCGCAGACGCTTGCCGCGGCCTGGAAAGCCTGGCCGACCTGGACACCAGCCGGCTCGGTCACACCGTGCGCAACGCGGTGGCCGAGATGCTCGCCGCGCTGCGGCTGATCTACGCGACGCCTTCGGAGACCCGTGAGGCGGGCTACCTGGAGTTCGGTCACTTCGGAGCGGAACCCGGCGGCCGGCGCGGCCAGCTGGACCTCACCGCGGTGCCGCAGCGGTGGCTGCGTGACCTGCTGTGGGACTACACCGCCGCCCAGCTGCGCTCGCCGCAGGCCCCGCGCAGCCGCGGCTCGTATCACAACGCGCGGCAAGCCTGCGTCACGCTCGGCGGGTTCCTTGAGGCACGCGCGCCCGGCGGCGGTCACCAGCCGGGCCTGCTGAGCGACGAGCACGCCTACGCGTTCGCCGCTGACCTGCGCCACCGCGCCAGCAACAGCCTGCCCGCCCTGGTGGCCGCCCGCGCGGACGGCAAGCCCTCCATCGTCAGCGACAGCTCACGCAGCGCGGTCCTGAGCTACGCCCGCAAGATCCTGCGGCACGCACTCGATACCGGCGATGCCGACCGGATCGGCCTGGACCGCGCGTTCATCGTCGCGCTGCCCTACGGCGGCACGACGATCCAGCGCACCCGCCGCCCGTTCACCGACGAGACCGCCCGCGCCCTGGCCGACCCGGGCAACCTGGCCCAGCTCGCCGCCGCCTACGACCCGTCCGACCGCGGCCTCCGCGACATCTGGGAAACCATCATCGCGACCGGACGGCGCTCCAGCGAGGTCATCCGCCTGCGGCTGGACTGCACCGGCCGGTACGGCGGCCTGCCGCTGCTGTGGCATGACCAGACCAAGGTCGGCAACTACGATGAGGCGATCCGCATCCCCGAGTACATCTACCAGACGATCACCGAACGGCAGCGCAAGACGCTGGATCGCTTCCAGCACCAGCACGGCCAGCCCCCAGGCCCCGCCGAACGCGCCCGGCTGGCCCTGTTCCCCTCCCCCGTCCGCAACCCGCACGGCACCCGCGCGATCAGCTACCACACCTTCCAGAGCCGGTTCCGCCAGTGGGTCGAACAGCTCGACCTGGGCGCCAGCTGCGTCGCCCACCAGGCCCGCCACACCCTGGCCACCCGGCTCCTGGCCCACGGCGCCGGGCTGCACCACATCCGCCGCTACCTCGGCCACGTCTCGATCCGCATGACCGAGCACTACGCCAAAGTCGCCACCAGCGAGATCGAGGACATCCTGCAGCACATCTGGGTTGCCGGACCCGCCGCCCCCAACCCCGGCGAACTGCTCTCAGACCCGCCCAGCCCGATGGGCCGGCGGCAAGCCGAAGCCCTGATGATCGACCTCAGCCGGGCCAGCACCCCCACCGAGGGCGGATTCTGCACCTACCAGCCCGTCGTGCACGGCGGCGCCTGCCCGTGGAACCTGAACTGCCACACCTGCGACAAGTTCGTCCTGTCTGGCGCGGACCTGCTGTACTGGCGGCGCAAGCGCGAGCAGTGGGCCTCCATCGCCGAACGCGCCCCTGACGACGCCACCGCCGACTACCTGCACCAGGTCTTCGCGCCCACCGCCCAGGCCATCGACGGCCTGGAAAAAGCGCTCGCCGGGCTCGGCCTCCTCGACCAGGCCCTCGCCCTGGACCTGCGCCGCCCCCAGGACTACTACCACCGGCTGTGGAACCTGTCGTTCCGCGCCACCGACCTGGCCGCCGCAGCCACCGGCGGCGAGGCCGAGGAAGCGGGACACTGAAATGGCCCCCACCGCATCGCAGACCGATGCAGCCAACCAGGCCAGGCGCAAGCGCACCCAGGACAAGCTGCGGGCCGTAGCCGAGGCAATCCAGCAGATGCAACGACGCAGGCTCCCCGTCACCTACCCTGCAATCGCAGCCCGCGCCGGAGTCTCGCGCACCTTCCTCTACGACAACCCGTCCGCCCGTGACCTGATCAGCGCGGCCATCACCCGCGCCAGCGGTCAGCGGCAGCAGGACACCGCCGATCGCGACGCCCACGCCGAGGCGTCCTGGCGACAGCGGGCACTGAACGCCGAGCAGGCACTCAAGACCGCACACGCCGAGATCCGCGCCCAGCGCGCCCGCATGGGCGAGCTGCTCGGCCAGCTCCGCGACACCCAGCGCGACCACGACACCGACGCCGTCGAGCGGCTTACCGCCGAGAACGCCACCCTCAAGCAGCGGCTCCGCGACCTTTCCGCCAGCAGCCGCACCCTGGAAGAACGCCTGCAAGCCGCCCGGTCCAACAACCGCTTCCTCGACAAGCGCATCGCCGACCTGGAAGCACAGCTCCTAAACACCCACATAAGTACATGATGTGGGCGCCGCCTCGGCCCGCCCTCCGGCCGGCCGCAAAGCACGGCATGAGTGGCCGTTGCAGCATCAGGCTAGTCTCTAGCGCGTCCGGGCCGTTCCCGGCCCGGACGGTCCGCTTGCCCGTGACCGTCCAGCGTGCGGGGAAGCGGCGGCCCCGATGGCCGGCGAAGGGCTCAGCTCGTCCAGCATGGCGGAGAGCTCGTCGATCCGCTGGCTGGCAACGCGTCGCAGGTGCTCTGCAAGACGCTCCCAGTCTTCCGGGGTTGGTACCTGTCGTGGCGGCAGGGCCGAGAGGGCTTCGCGGATCTCCTCGATCGACAGCCCTACGCGCTGCGAGGCCCTGATCATCGCCACCCGGCACAGCACGTCGGCGAAGAAACGGCGCTGATTCCCCGCAGTGCGCTCGCTGGGCAGGAGCCCGTGATCGTCATACCAGCGCACTGCCGACGGCGCGATGTTCATCCGCTCGGCTACCTGGCCGACAGTCAGGCCGCTCACGTGCCAGTCGCCTGCCTCCATATAGCGACCGTAGCGGCCAGCGCCCTTGACTTCAACTTAAGTTGAGCTCCTATGGTCCTTGCCATGACTACTGAACACAGCGGCGAAGAAAAGGCAGCGAGGCTACGGGTCGGCGTCATAGCGGGCAGCACCCGTCCGGGCCGTCAGTCCGGGAGCGTGGCCGAGTGGGTATGCGCTGACCCAATCCCGTCCCTGGACCTGCGGCTGATCGACCTCGCCGATGCCGGCCTGCCGCTGCTCTCCGAGCCGATGCCGGCCGCGTTTGGCCAGTACCAGCAGCCTGCCACGCGATCGTGGTCCCGGCTGATCGAGACGTTCGACGCGTTCGTCCTGGTCACGCCGGAGTACAACCACTCGACGAGCGCGGCCTTGAAGAACGCGCTCGATCACCTCTACCGGGAATGGCGCGACAAGCCCGTCGCGTTCGTCGGCTATGGCCTCGATGGCGGAACCCGCGCCGTCGAGCACCTTCGCGCGATCGCCGCCGAGCTGGGCATGGCCGCGGTCGGCCCGCAGGTGGCGATCAGCCTGCGCGCCGACTACGCCGAGGGTCGCCTCGAACCGCGGTCCTTTCAGCCCGAGGCACGCCAGCGGATGCTCGACCAGCTCGCGCGCTGGGCAACGGCGCTGCGGGCTCTCCGGCTGCGCACCACATCGCCCGAGGGACACAGCCGTCCCGCGCTCGACGATCCCTGCGCAAGGGCAGCGGCAGCCAGCGCGGTCGAACAGCTCGTCGCCGGACTCCAAGACGGCATCGAGCGCGCCTGCGCCGATGCCTACGACCAGCAGTTCGCATCTGACGTCCTGTGGGGCAGTCCGTACGGAGCCACCGTGTCCGGATACAAGGCGCTCAACGCCGCCCACCGCTCGCTCATGGCCGCAGGCATCGCCCCTCCATCCCGGTATCAGGTCGTGCAGCTAATGAGCCCCCTGCCAGGTGTCGCCATCGCTCATGTCCGCCGAAACGACCTCAGCGACGACAAGGACAAGCGGTTCTCGGAAATGGCCATGTACGTGCTTGTCGAACGCGGCGGGCAGTGGTGGCTGGCCGCCGGGCAGAACACGCCCGTCGCTGAACGCCCAGCATGACCAGCGGCCCGGGCAGCGGGGACGGTCCCGTGCCAGCTGACCCGCCACGCGGCCCCGAGCCGGTCTGCCCTCGATCGACACGGCGATGGCCGGGCCTTTGGCCGATGCTGGCCCTTATCCCCCCCGAGCACCTGAGGACCAGTCTCATCCGCAAACACCCGCGCCCGGTCGCCGCCCCCAGCATCCACCAGCACCGGCCGGGCTGGCACGCCCGGGACATCGCGGTTGAGAAGGCCGGTTAGTGATGGTGGACAGCGCGGTCGTCCTGGGACCTGGCGGCCCGGTCGGCACGGCGTGGATGGCGGGGCTGGCAGAGGGGCTGCGCCGTGAGGGAGTGGATCTGGGCGCGGCCGACCTGATCGTGGGCACGTCGGCGGGTGCGATCGTGGGGGCCATCCTGGCCAGCGGAGGAGGTCTCGGCCGGCTCGCCGCGCTACCCGCACCGGCCGATCCCGGTGGCCGCGTGCGGACTGACCCGGACAGGCTCGCCGAAGTGCTCGCGGCACTCAGCGATCCCGAACTTGAGCGGGCCGGGGCCCTGCGCCGGGCTGGCCGGCTGGCTGTGATCGCCTCGACCGGCACCCAGGAAGCGGCCATCGCCCGGATGCGGTTCCTGGTCGGCGCCGTGCAATGGCCGGACCGGCCGTTGCTGATCCCGTCGGTAGACGCCGAAACCGGCGAAGCGGTGATCTGGGACCGGCACGGCGCCGCATCGCTGCCGCAGGCCGTGGCAGCCAGCACCGCCTTCCCCGCGACCGCTCCGCCGATCACCATCGACGGCCGCCGGTACATCGACGGCGCTCTCAGAGCCGGGACCAACGTCGATCTGGCAGGAGACGCCCGCGTGGTGATCGTCGCTGAGCCAATGGCACACGCTTACGGCACCAGCAGCACCGCGGCAGGCGCACAGGAGGTCGTCCGGCTGATCCCGGACGCCGACGCGATCAAGGTGCTCGGTCCGGACCCCACCGACATCACCGTCTGGGTTCCCGCATATCAGGCCGGCATCCGGCAGGCTCCCAGCGCGGCCGAGCGCATCAGGGCATCTTCCGCTGCCATGTGACAGGGCCACCGTTGCTGCAATGACCGGCCACCGTCGCGTACATGTCCGCGACGCGGATTAGCAGCTCAAAGGCGCGATGGTAAGTCCGGTGGTCGGAAAACTGGCCGGTACGTGATCCGGGGCCATCGACGGATGCCCTTGCCCTCAGCGCAGATGATGCCGATACTCCATTCATGGGAGGCTCGACGGCGGATAGGCCTGCAACGCCCGAGCGTCTTCGCGTTTCCGATGCGGATCGCGATCACGCGGTGGACGAGCTGAGGGACAAGTTCGTCGAGGGCCGCCTCTCGCACGACACCTTCGTGTACCGCATGCAGACCGCTCTGGACGCGCGGAACCACGGCCAGCTGGCGAAACTGTTCACCGACCTGCACCCGCTTCCCGCGCGGCGGGCCCGCCTGCTGGCCCGGATTAGAGCCGTCCTCCGGGACGGCGACCACGGATCACCAGCTAGCGGATCACCAGCTAACGGATCACCAGCGAGCGAATCACCAGACAACGGAGGCTACGGAAGCCCGGGGGTCTCGGCGCCGCTTTTCTTCCCGCCTGGCCGCGGCGACCGCTTCACCATCGGACGGACCCGCGACTGCGACCTGTGCCTGGCCGACCTGTCGGTGTCCAGGCTGCACGCTGAGCTGGTCCGCGGCGGGGCCGGCTGGCTGCTCAACGACCTGGGATCCCACAACGGCACCCGGCTGAACGGCTGGCTGGTCCGCGAGACCGTCCCGGTGCGGGCGGGAGACCGGCTGGAGTTCGGTTCCGTGTCGTTCGTCGTCCAGGACGATCCGCAGGGGCCCGCGCCGTCGGCTGACGGGGCCTTCGGAGTAACGCGGCCTTCGGAGTAACGGGACCGAACCGACTAGAGTCGGGAACGTGGTGCGTCCTGGAAGCCGGTCCAGGCCTGCGGGTGGAAGTCCCGCTCGCTGAGGCCCAGCGTGAGGCCGACGCTGGTCGCCGCGCCGCGGCCGGGGCCGCGTCCCGGCGGCTGGCCGCCGCCTCTCCGCTGCTCGAGCTGACCCTGCCGGACGGCGTGCCGCAGATCGCTCTGGCGGGCGTGCCGTGGGCGCGGCTTGAAGTGCCACCCGGCTCGAGACCTGCATGATCGCCCCGCCCGCCAGTGCGCAGCTGACCGATCATCCCATGATGCTCCAAGAGCCGCCGTCCGGTTCCCGAGAGTTCTTCTCGCTAAACAGTAAAAAACGTTATATGATTAGCCTTCTCAATGCTCTCGCCGGAGGACTCAGATGACCGGGCTGGAATACGGGCTGTTTGACTGTGACACGCACTGCTATGAGACTCGTGACTCGTTCACGCGGTACTTGCCGGAGCAATGGCGGCCGTACGCGGTCGCGCCGATGCGGCTGCCCGACGGTACTGAGCGCATCCTGGCGGCCGACCGGATCGCGGTCTTCAACTCCGAGCAGGGCCTCGGCTTCGACCTCGCCTACCGGCCGGGCTCGCTGAAGGAGATGCTCCGCCAGATGGGGTCTGGCAACCCGGACGAGACCTACCAGCCGGAGCCGATGCGGCCGGAGTACCTGGACCGGGAGGCCCGGCTCAAGCTCATGGACGTGCAGGGGGTGGAGCGGGCGGTGGTGTTTCCCTCGGCGATGGCACTGTCCGTGGAGAACTACGTCAAGAATGTTCCGGCCGCCTACGCCAACATCCACTCGTTCAACCAGTGGTTCGACGAGGAGTGGGGCTTCAGCCGGGGCGGCAAGATCTTCGTCCCCGCGCTGCTGTCCCTGGCCGACCGCGACCTTGCGGTCGCCGAGCTCGACTACGTGCTCGGCCGGGGCGCCCGGATCATCCTGTTCCCGACCGGGCCCGCGTACGGGCGCTCGCCGGGCGACCCGTACTTCGACCCGATCTGGGCCAGGATGAACGAGGCGGGGGCCACCGTCGCCTTCCACATCATGGAGAACTGGTACAACGAGAACATCGCGGCGGAGTGGGGACACGACCGGTGGCCCGGCGCCTGGCACATGTCCGCCTGGCAGTGGAACAACCTCTACGGCGAACGGCCCATCGAGGACACCCTGTCTGCGCTGGTCTTCGATAACCTATTCGGGCGTTTCCCGAACCTCAACGTGCTGGTCGCGGAGTTCGGCGCGTCCTGGGTGCCGCACTTTATCGAGCATATGGACAAGAGCCGGGGGATGGGCCGTAACGGACCGTGGATCGGCGGCAAGCTGACCGAACGGCCCAGCCGAATCTTCCGCAGGCACGTCCGGGTCGTCCCGTACCCGGAGGATGACATCCCGCGTATCGTCCGCGACCTGCCCGACGTGGAGTGCCTGGTGATGGGCTCGGACTTCCCGCACGCCGAGGGCCTCGCCGAGCCGGCCGAGTTCGCCAGCCTGCTGGCGGGGCTGACCGAGATGCAGCAGCGCCAGATCCTCCGCGACAACGCCGCCAAGCTGTTCGGCACCGGCTGAGCAAGGACCGGCTGAGCCGGGCCCTTAGCCCCCTTAGCCCCCATAGACCGGCCGCCGTCGACGGTCAGCTCCGACCCGGTGATGTAGCCGGCGGCGTCGCCGAGCAGGAAATGCACCGCTTCCCGCGGTCGCCCCGAAGGCCGACCGGGATCATTGCCCGGATCGCTTCCCGGGCTTCGGGCCGCATCGACTGTCATCGGTGTCGAACACGCCCGGCACCACCAGGTTGAACGACCGGCAGCCGGCCTCGCCCTAGGGTTGCAAGCTGGCCGCGATCTCTTCCGGTGACCCGCAGGCGCCGAGCTCGCATCACACGTGCATGCCGTGCTCCCACCGAGGCACCGGGCGGCCGTCGTCCGCGGCGCACTTCGCGATCAGCTCGTGTCACCCACTAAGCCGTCCCCTGGGGCCCCGCAGGGGTCCCCCAGGGGGGTACGGGGGGATGGTTTCCCCCGTGATCAGGGGGAACGCCCCCCGGGCCAACACCGTCTTGCTGGGCGAGCCATTCCTGATGCCGGCCGAAATGACCGGCGTCGCGCACTACCATCACCGCCTCGCCCCTGGCCAGCACCGCGCCGGTGCTGGCCAGGGTCATCTCGCCGGCCACGTACCAGCGATGGCCTTCCCGCCGGACCGTCCAGGCGCGCGCGTGCAGCGGACGCCCGACTGGCACCGGCTTGACGTAGCTGACCCAGAGCTGGCCGGTCACCGCGAGCTCCCTGTTCAGCACCGGCACATGCCCCAGGACCTCATCGAATACGCTAGCGGTCCAGCCGCCGTGCGCGACCTCGGGGCCGCCCTCGTTCTCCGGCCCGCAGATCAACTCGGTGTGCACCGAGCCGTCCGGCTGGAGCTCCTCCCGGCCGAGACCGAGCCTGCAGGACCCCGGCCCACGGCACGCGCCGCACAACGCGACGGGTGAGGCTGGCTGAGGCGGAAACTGGAAATCCGACCCGGCCCAGGGAGAAGCGGCCATGACGATCCCTTCGACGTGCCCAGCGTGCTGTATCCCGGTGCGGGCCGAATGCACCCCAAATGCAAAATGCAGTGCAATGATATATCTATCTTGTGGCGCCCTATCATTAACGAGCTCGCCGAGGTTCCTCCTGCTCCGGGCTGAACGCGAAGTCCATGTCAGCCGGCCAGCCGGGCGTGAGCGTATCCGGATAGGACTTCCCTGCCCTCGCCTGGCACCGTCGATAGGGCCACCGTGGACACCGAGAATTCAGCGACCGGGCCATCCTCGCCGTCGGCGATCCGCACCACCGAGCTGCGGACCGTCAGGGTGTCGCCCGGCCACACCGGCGCGGTGAACCGCACCCCGAACCGCAGCAGGCTTTCCGTGCCGACCAGCGCGGCTATCGCCTGTCCGGTCAGTCCCATGGTCAGCATCCCGTGCGCGAACACGGACGGGTACCCCGCGATCTTGGTGGCGTAGATCTCGTCGGTGTGCAGCGGGTTATAGTCGCCGGAGGCGCCCGCGTACTGCACGATCTGGGTTCGCTTGAGGTTCTCCGCCACGACCGTCTCGAACGTCTGGCCGACCGCTAGCTCGCTACCCCGCAGTGCCGTCACCGCGTCTCCTGCTGCACGCTCACGCTGCGCGCGGTTACCACGAGCTCGCCCGACTCGTCGCGGAACTCGGTGATCTGCTCCCGGAACCGCAGCCGCCCGGAACGCCCTTGCTTTTCCCACTCCTGGCCCGGCCGGGTGACGCCGGCCAGCACGTCACCGACCCGGACCGGCCGGTGATAGGTGAAGTGCTGCTCCGCGTGCAGACCGCCAGCCCCCTCGGTGACTAGCCCGGCGTCGCCGCCTGAGCCGTGCCACGGCGCATCCGGCCGCGGCCGTAGCGGGTAGTCCGGGTCGAACTGCGCGCTGGCGATGGCGAAGGTGGGCGGCGCGGCGTCGCCTGCGCTCGGCAGCCCTCCCGGAGGATCGGCGGCGCCCAACGCCCGGGTGAAGGCCAGCACGTGCCCGGCCTCGACAGGAAAACGTCGCGCGGCCATCCTCAGGCTCCCCGCCCGGTGCCGGACAGTTCGGTGCCTACCACGGACACGAACGACACGCACTCGCCCGGGCCACCGCCGAGGTTGTGGGTCAGCGCCAGCGAGCGCCCCTCGGCGACGGTCCGCACCGCACGCTGCTCCGGTGCCTCACCGCGCAGCTGCAGCCAGGCTTCGAACATCATCCGCAGGCCGGACGCGCCGATCGGGTGGCCGAAGGCCTTCAGTCCGCCGTCCGGGTTCACCGGCAAGTCCCCGTCGAGGTCGAAGCGGCCGGAGAGCACGTCCTTCCAGCCCTGCCCGCGCGCGGCGAACCCGAGATCTTCCATCAGCACCAGCTCGGTCGGGGTAAAACAGTCGTGCACTTCGGCCAGGGCCAGCTCAAGACGCGGGTCGGTGATGCCGGCCTGCGTGTAGGCGTCCTGGGCGGAGGCCACCACCTCGGGAAACGTGGTGAAGTCGTACCCGGTGCCGGACAGGCCGTCGGCCGGGCCGGCCACCAGCGACAGCGCCTTCACGTACAGCGGTTGATCGGTGTAGCGGTGTGCGTCCTGCGCCCGGACCACAATGGCCGCTGCCGAGCCGTCCGATACCCCGGAGCAGTCGAAGATGCCGAGCATCCCGGCGATCAGCGGCGATCTGGAGATCGTTTCCTTCGGCACTTCCTTGCGGAACTGGGCCCGCGGGTTCTTCGCCCCATTCCGGTGGTTCTTCCAGGCGATCCTGGTCAGCACGTCCTTGAGCTCGGCCGGATCGACGCCGTACTTCGCCGCGTAGGCCGGGGCGAGCAGGCTGAAGGCCGCCGGGGCGGTCGTGTCGCCTTGCCCGTCGTCGCCGGCGCCGGGCGGATCGGCGCCGGCCAGGCCGGAGAAACCGGAGTCCTTAAGCTTCTCGACGCCGATCGCCATGGCACAGTCGTAGGCACCGCTGGCCACCGCGTAGCAGGCGTTGCGCAGCGACTCAGACCCGGTCGCGCACATGTTCTCCAACCTGGTGACCGGCTTGAACGGCAGCCGGAGGGGCCGCGACAGGGTGAGCCCGGACACCCCGGAGCCCATCGTCCCGAGCCAGAAGGCGTCGATGTCGCCTAGCTCGACGCCGGCGGACGCCGATGCTGCCGTGCTCGCCTCGACCAGCAGGTCGTCGGTGGAGGAATCCCAGTGCTCGCCGAAAGCGGTGCAGCCCATGCCCACGATGGCGACTCGGTCCCTGATGCCGTGTGACCCCATTACTCGTCCTTCCCTGCGGGCTTCCCTGCCGAGTTCCTTGCGGATCGGATCGGCCGTGCTTTCCAGAAGTAGTTGTGCACGCCGGCCGCGGTGAACAGCCGCCGGAAGGTCATCTCGACCCGCAGCCCGATCCGGACCTCGTCCTCGGCGGCATCGGTGAGCTGGCAGCGCATCCGGCCGCCGCCGTCGAAGTCGAGCACGACCATAAGCACCGGCGGGCTCGGCGTATAGGCCAGGCGGTCCACGGTGTAAGTGGTCACGGTCGCGGGCACGTCGGCCAGCGGCTCGGGAGTCATCTCATCCACCGCGTGGCACCGCTGGCAGACCCGGGCCGGCGGCAGGCTGCGGGTGCCGCAGCGGGCGCATTTCGCCGCGACGAGACCGAACTTCCAGTCCGCCCGGCGCTGCGCGGGCGGCGCCGCGACCGGGTCCGGGTCCGGCCGTCGGGGCGGCTCGCGATCCAGGAACCCGCGCCAGGACAGGAAGGTAGCGTAGTCAAGCGCGGTGCTGCCCGCCGCGATCTGCGCCGCGACCGGTTGCGGCTGACGTTGGCTGGCCAGGGCCTGCGTGGTACGCAGGGCGAGAGCAGTGGCGCCGTCAGCCAGCACCACCAGCAGCACAGTCTGGTCCGGGCCGGCCCGGTCCAGGGCGTCGGCCAGCAGGATCCCGGGCTGCGCGGTACCCGCGTTGCCGATGCCGGTGGCGCGGCTGTCGGCGACGGCCTCGGCCGGCACCCCGGCGGCGCGGACGGTGCGGTTCACTGCGCGGGCCGACAGCCCGGCTACGATGAGATGATCCACCTGGCCGGGGGTGAGCCCCGCCTGTTTCAGCGCGTCGGCCATCGCCGCCTCGGCCAGCGGGCCGTACACCTGCTCGCCGAACCGCTCCTCCCACACCCGTGATGCTGTGGCGCCGGGCGCCCGCCACCGGTCCAGGAACTCGGCCGTGGCGCAGCCCTGCCCGATGATCTCGGCCAGCACCGGGAGGCCGCCGTCCGTTCCGCCGAACACGAAGGCGGCCGCGCCGTCGCCGCCATCCCGCTCGTCGGCGCCGCCCGGCAGCCCGGTGCGGATATCGGCGAGCACCGCCATGGTCGGCACCGCCGACTGGGCCGCCGTGACCAGCGCGCCTACGCCCGAGCGGACGGCGCCGGTCATGTCGACTGCCAGCGCGTCGCCCGGCAGCCGCAGGGCGGCGTGCACCGCCGTGGCATTGGTCTTGTCCGCGTAGGCGGGGACGGTGGTGGCGAAGAACAGCTGCCGTACGGACCCGCGGCCGGGCGGCCCGCCGGGCCCGCCGGACTGGGGCAGGCCGGCCAGCGCGGCGCGGCCCGCCGCGACCGCCATGGACGTGGTGTCCTCGTCATACGCGGCCACCGAGCGGGTGCCGCGGCCTGCGCCGCTGCCCAGGACCCGCGCAATCCGGCTCCGCTCCAGCTGATAGTACGGGACGTAGGCGCCGTAGCCGACCAGGCCTCCCATGGCACTCCTAACACGTTAGCCAGACGAGTAAAAACAGTTTACCTGTTATACTATTTCAAAACGCCAGTCTTTCAACTACACGATCTGGTCACCGACGTGAGCGGGAGACAGAGTGAGCATGGTTGATCCGGAAGAGTTCGCCGGCCGGGTCGCGCTGGTGACGGCGGCCGCCGGGAAGGGCATCGGGCAGGCGGTCGCACGGCGGCTGGCGGCCGGCGGCGCGCACGTGGTGGTGACCGACATCCACCCGGGCCGCACAGAGAAGATCGCCGCGGCGATCGCCGCCGACTACCCGGCGGCGACCGTGGCCGGCTACCCGCTGGACGCAGGCGACCGGGACCAGATCGACGCGGTCGTGGACGCCGTCACCGCGTCGCTGGGCCCGGTGCAGATCCTGGTCAACAACGCGGCGCTGAACATCGTCGGCAGCATCTTCGGCTACGACCCGGCCGCCTGGGACCGGGTGGTCCGGGTCAACCTCACCGGGCCCTGGTACCTGTGCCACCGCACGATGCCGCTGATGCGCGACGCGGGCGGCGGCGTGATCGTGAACGTGGGCAGCTACGCCCCCGACGTCGGCGGCGGCGGCATCGAGGCTCCGTACGCGGCGACCAAGGGCGGCTTGTCCGCGCTGACCCGGGGGCTCGCCCACGAGGGCGGCCCGCACCGGATCCGCGCCGTCTACCTGTCCATGGGCGTGGTCAGGGGCACCAAGTTCGCCGAGGACAACGCCGAACTGCTGGCCCGGATGCCGGGCACCACCGGGCCGCTCGGTGACCTGCCGGGCGCCGCCGACATCGCCGAGGCGGTGGCCTTCCTCGCCTCTGACCGCGCCGTCTACATCACCGGCGAGGTGCTGAACGTCGCAGGCGGCGCCTACATGCGCAACTGAGCGCTCTAGCTCGGTGACCGCTGTTTTGCCTGGAAGAAACGGTTTCCTTCCCTTGACAAGCTAAATTATTTAGCTGATTATAAGAGGTATGAAGCGTTTCCCAACGAGCCTGTGGCTGGCCCGGCTGCGCAAGTCGCTGGGGTCCCCGCCTCCGCCGGGCCGCCGCTATTTCTCGTCCCGCTGCTGGCCCCCCGCCGCGCGGCGCAGGCATTAGCCAGGGACCCACCTGCCCTGCGCCGTCCCCCGGCCCGGGGCCATGGTCAACCGGTGGAGTAAGTTAACCTCGTATGCTTATTGCATGAGGACTCCAGTCAGCGTCCATGACCGGCTGGACCAGGCTTATCGACCCGAGGGGAAAGCGTGAACGCCGTCACGAACGTCTCAACCGTCCGGGTGCCGAAGGCCGGGGAGATGGTGGCGTCGCAGCTCCGCCGCCAGATCGTGCTGGGCGAGCTGAAGGAAGCTGACCAGCTGCCCTCCGAAAGCGTGCTGATGGAGCAGTTCGGCGTCTCCCGGCCGACGCTGCGGGAGGCGTTCCGCATCCTGGAAGCCGAGGGGGCCATCACCGTGCGGCGGGGCGTGCGCGGCGGCGCGCGGGTCCAGGTGCCTGACATCAGCGTGGCCGCCCGCCATATCGGCTTGCTGCTGCAGTACCGGGGAGCGCTGCTCTCCGACGTCTATGAGGTCCGCGCTGTCCTGGAGCCGGCCGCGGCCCGGATGGCGGCCAGGCGCCGTACCTCGGCGGACCTGAGACGGTTGCAGGAGGTGGTGGACCGGCACCGCGAGTCGGTGGATGACCCAGGGACCGCCTTCGTCGCCGACGCCGAGTTTCACCAGCTGATCCTGGAGCTGTCCGGCAACGAGACGCTGCAGGTTCTGGCCGGCATGCTGAGCAGCATCATCCGGGAGGGCGACCGTTCTTACGCCGATAGTCATGACCGGCAACACGAGGAGGAACTGGCCAAGGTCGCGGTCCGCGCCCACTCCCGTCTCGTCGAGCTCATCCGCAAGCGGAGCGGTGAGGAGGCCGAGGAGCTGTGGCGCAAGCACCTGGCCGAGTCGGCCAAGATCGTCCTGGGCGACTCGGCCAGGGCCACGGTGGTGGAGCTGCTCTCCTGACGCGAACGGCCGCCGATCGCGGTTACCACGACCGGCGAGCACCGCTCCCCGCGGGTCGGCGGCAGCTAGGGCGAGCGCGATGCCGCGGCCGATCCCTTGACCGTCGCCGGTGACGATGGCCCGCTTGCCATCCAGCGTCCCTGCCCTGATTCCTCCTGTTCAGCATCCGCTGCTCGCCCGGTCCACGGACTCGATCGGCCCGAGGCCGGCATCGTGCTGGGAGGCGGTGAGCTGGCGGGCCAGTGCGGCCTGGGCCGCTGGGTAGTCGATCTTCCCGTTGGGCATCCTGGGCACGGCATCGACGAAGACGACCAGCCGGGGGACCTTGTAGCCGGCCAGCGACCGCCTGGCGGCGGCGGTCACGTCGGAAGCATCCAGCCGCCGATCCGCGGCGGCCACGACCATGGCCGCGACCAGCTGGCCGTAGCGCTCATCGGGGACGGCTGCGACCAGGCATTCCTCGACGCCGGCCAGCTCGTTGATGGCTTCCTCGACCTCCGCCGGGTAGACCTTCTCCCCGCCCGTGTTGATCACGCTCGTACCCCGGCCGATCAACGTCACGCTACCGTCGGCCTCGATCCGGCCGAGGTCGCCAGGCGCGGCGAGCTGCTCGCCGTCGGCGGTGAAAAAGGTGGCGGCGGTCCGCTGCGGGTCCTTGTGGTAGCCTGCCGCGGGCGTCGGGCCGGCCAGCAGCCCGACCTCGCCGCGGGGCAGCTCCCGCCGGTCCGGGCCGATTACCCGCAGGCCGCGGGCCGCCTCGAAGTTGACGGTGAAGGCCCGTTCTCCCCGCCGTGCCCGGCGGAAGCCGTAGGTGACCCCTTCGGTGGACCCGCAGAAGTCCATCAGGACGGCCTGCGGTATGTGCTCGAGCAGGCGCTGCTTGACCCGGGCGCTCCAGCCGGTACCCGCCGAGCAGATCGCCTGCAGCGACGAGATGTCGTAACCACCGGCCGGCCCGCCGGCGTCCAGGGCCCGCAGCAGCGGAAGCGCGAACGCGTCGCCGACGATGGCCACCAGCTGGGCCCGGACCGCACCGATCGTGGTGAGAAGCTCGCCGGCGTCGAACGACCTGCCCTCGAGCGTGACCACCTGGCCTCCCGAGGTCAGCGTGGGAAGCGAGGCGAAGCTGAACCCGGTGCTGTGCATGAGCGGTGACGCCGGGATGGCGACTACGCGATCCCCGTTGCGTGCCTGCTCCGCCGCGTAGTCCACGATCCCGAGCTCGGTGCTCGTGCCGAGGAAGAGCTCACGCAGCGTCAGCGAGTGGACCACGCCGAGGCCGATCGTGTAGCGGACGCCCTTGGGCAGGCCGGTGGTCCCGCCCGTGTAGGACAAGAAGACGTCCTGCTCGCTGCGGCTCACCCGGGCGGTCGGCGCGGACGAGGCGATCAGTTCCTCATATCTGCAGGCTCCGGGCACGGGAGCGGCGCTGGCCGCCTCGCCGACCTCGACGAGCAGACGTACCCGGGGCATCTGGTGGCGGACCGGCGTCACCCGCTCGCGTAGCGCCGAGTCGAAGAACAGCGCCTCGGCCTCGCAGTTCTCCAGCAGCGCCCGCAGCTCGGCGCCGCCGTAGCGGTAGTTCACGTTCGCGGGCACCGCGCGGATCTTCAGAGCGGCCAGGAAGGTCTCGAAGTACTCCGGGCAGTTGTAGAGGTAGCAGGCCACGGTGCTGCCGGGACCCAGGCCGTGGGCCCGGAGCGCACCTGCCAGGCGGGCCGCCCGCTGCTCGAATTCCCCCCACGCGATCGTCCTGGCCCCGTGGCTGAGGGCCGGGGCAGCAGGGATTGCGTCGGCGATGGCCTCCCACAAGGTGGCGAAATGAAGTTCTTCGCCCGCCGCGGGGCCCGCTGATGCCGCTTTCACTGACCCGGATGCCTCTTCGGTGGCGTGCTAACGGATGAACGTCGGCAGTTCCGCCGTCTTGGCTTCGTCGAGCCCGGCCGCGGGCTCGTCCAAGAGCAGGATAGCCGGATCGGTAGCGGGCAAGCGCATCCAGATCGAGGCCGGGCGGTGCTAGCCATCGTTGTTGCGGCACTCCTCGTGTCACTAGTCGTATTAAAAAAATTATCTAACTATATATTGTCCTGGCCCCGTCAGGTCAACCTGACTGTCGCGGGCCTGCCTGCGTCGGGTCCGCGAGCTGGCGCAGCGGGCACCATTTGTCTCTAGACGTCATCATCGTTAGATGATAACAATTAGGTAGACAATCTATCTACTTCTTGCTGATCTAGCTTGCACCCGCTTACCGTCCACTCATCGTCTATGTGACGTCCGCCACGTCAGCGCTCCCGGAGCGAAGGCGCTCAGCGCGGGCCCGCACCATCCCGACCGACACTTGGGGGTCGAATCAGTAATGAACAAGGCGCGCAGGAACGCTCTGCTGCGGGTATCCGCGGTGAGCGTCGCGGTCGCGGCCCTCGCCGCGGGCTGTAGTAGCAGCAGCACCAGCAGCACGAGCGCGGCCGGCTCCAGCTCGGCGGCCGCATCGTCTGGATCGGATTTGGTGATCGGCACGATCGGCAACTTCTCTGGTCCGGGTGCCGTGCCCGAGCTTCTGTCCGGGCTGCATGCCTGGGTGGACACGGTCAACGCCAGCGGCGGCGTCAAGGGCCATCAGATCAAGCTGATCGTCGAGGACGACCAGGGCGACGCCACCACGTCGCAGGCGGAAATTCGCCAGCTCGTCCAGGTGGACCACGTACTGGCCGTCGTCAGCCCGGAGGCCGCGGGCACCGAGAGCGGCTGGGCCTCCTACGTCCAGCAGCAGCACGTGGCCGTGGTCGGCGGCGAGAACGACACCTCCGTGTGGTTCACCAACCCGTCGTTCTTCCCGTCTTCCTCCACGGTCCTCACCTCGCTGGAGATGCAGGTATACGCAGTCAAGGCGGCGGGCAAGAGCACGTTCGGCGCGGTGTACTGCGCCGAGGCCGCCGTGTGCAAGCAGGTCATCCCCGCGATGCAGGGCTACGGGAAGGCGTTCGGCCTGGACATGTCCACCAGCGCGGCGATCGCCGTGGCGGCGCCGAGCTACACCGCCCAGTGCCTGGCCGCCAAGCAGGCCGGAGCGCAGGCGCTGATCATCGACGCGTCCTACCCGGCCGGCTCGCGCTTCGTGCCCGCCTGCGCCCAGCAGGGCTACAGCCCGGTGTACGTGATCCCGTCCGGAGCGTTCGATGAACGCTACCTGCAGGTGTCCCAGGTGAACGGCGCGTACGTGCCGACCACGAACGCGCTCTGGTTCTCCAGCACCCCCGCGGTGGACCAGTTCAAGCAGGCGATGGCCAAGTACGAGCCGAGCGCCGGGGTAGACGCGAACTCGATATCCGGCTGGACCGGCGGCGTCCTGTTCGGGGCGGCGGCAGCGAACCTGCCCGCCAAGCCGACGGCGGCGGACGTGTTCACCGCCCTGTACTCGCTGCCCAAGAACGACACGCTGAACGGCCTGTCGCCGCCGCTGAGCTTTCACGTCGGCGCTCCGGCCTCCCAGGTGACCTGCTTCTTCCTGGCCCAGATCGAGAACGGCAAGCTGACCGCCCCTAAGGGCACCGCACCGATCTGCCCGTGAGCCTGATCCCGGAGCGCCCGGTGAGCCGGGCGCTCCGGGATCTGAAGACCTACTGAGCAGGATGACCAGATGAATGCGCTGCTCCCGTTCGTGATCCTCGGCATCACCGCCGGATCGGTCTACGGCCTGACCGGAACCGGCCTGGTGCTCACCTACAAGACCGCTGGCATCTTCAACTTTGCCCAGGGCGCGGTGGCCACGACCGGCGCCTATGTCTTCTACATCCTGCACGACGACGTCCTGCACCTACCCGCTGTGCCCACCGCGCTGATCTGCGTGTTCGTGGTCGGCCCGGTTCTCGGCCTGGGCATGGAGGCGATGGCACGCCGGCTGGCGGATGCGTCCGCGACGATGAAGGTGGTCGCCACGATCGGCCTGGTCCTGGCGGTCCAGGGTTTCTTCTCGGCGACGTTCGGCACGCTGACCCGCACCTTCCCCGCCTGGCTGCCGCAGCGCGCGTTCGACATCGGCGGCGTGTTCGTCGGCGAAGACCAGATGATCATCACCGGCATCGCGCTGGCCGCGACCGTGGCCCTGTTCCTGTTCTTCCGCAGAACCCGGCTCGGCCTGGCCATGCGCGGCGTGGTCGACAACCCCGAACTGCTCGACCTGGGCGGCACCAGCCCGGCCGCGGTGCGCCGGTGGGCCTGGATCATCGGCTCCAGCTTCGCCGCCCTGGCCGGGATCTTGCTGGCGCCGAGTCTCGACCTGGACGCCACCGTGCTCACCTTGCTGGTCGTCCAGGCCTTCGGCGCCGCGGCAATCGGCCGGTTCTCCAGCCTCCCGCTCAGCTACATCGGCGGCCTGGTGATCGGCGTCATCGCCTCGGTCGCGACCAAATACGTCGTCACCGGCAGCGCCGCCCTCGCCGGGCTGCCCGCCAGCATCCCGTTCATCGTGCTCTTCCTCGTGCTGATCTTCACCCCCCGGTCCAAGCTGGCCGACCGGCGAGTGTCCCGGCCCCGGCTGGCGCCGTGGTACGCGGCGCCAGCCCGGATCCAGCTGGCCGGCGCCGCCGTAGTGGCCGTCGTCCTGCTGGCTGTCCCGCACCTCGTCAACGCCGGCCAGCTGCCTTACTGGTCGGATGGCCTGACCCAGGTCATCCTGTTCCTTTCCCTCGGCCTGCTTGTCCGCACGTCGGGGCAGGTGTCGCTGTGCCAGGCCGCGTTCGCGGCGATCGGCGCCACCACCATGGGGCACCTCACCGCGGGTTTCGGGCTGCCGTGGGGAGTTGCGCTGCTCCTAGCGGGCCTCGCGGCGGTCCCGGTCGGTGCGTTCATCGCGATCCCCGCCATCCGGCTGCCCGGAGTGTTCCTCGCCCTCGCCACCTTCGGCTTCGGCGTCACGATGGAGCAGATGGGTTACCCGCTATGGATCATGTTCGGCTCGAGCTCGCTCGGCCAGGCGGTGAACCGGCCCGCCTTCGCGCAGGGTGATATCTCCTATTACTACCTGATATTCGCGTTCGTGGTGGTCGCGAGCCTGCTGGTGATGTGGCTGGTGCGCAGCAGACTCGGCCGGCTCCTGCGCGGGATGGCCGACTCGCCGGTCGCCCTGGCCACCCACGGGACGAGTGTGCTGGTGACCCGGGTGCTCGTGTTCTGCGTCGCGGCCTTCCTGGCCGGCGTCTCCGGAGCCCTGTTCGGCGGCGTTGTGCACACCGTCACCAGCTCAGACTTCACCTCGTTCAGCTCCCTGACCCTGCTCGCCCTGCTGGTCATCATGCCGGGCCGCGAACCCTGGTACGCATTCGGCGCGGCCTTCGTGCTGGTGGTCCTGCCGTCCTGGATCTCGACCGGGGCGACCGTGGATGACTGGCTCAACGTGCTGTTCGGCTTGCTCGCGGTGCAGGTGGCGCTCGGCTTCACCGCGCGCAACGAGCGGCTGCACGAGTTCCTGGACCGTATCGGCGGCCGTCGCCGGCCTCCGGCGAGCCCGCCCGAGGAGGTCCCTGAAGCCCCCGGGGTGCCGGTTCCGCAGGACGAACCGGCCAGGAAGCTCCCGGCCGTCCCGGTACTGGCAGCCGGGGCGTCCGCCCTGGCCGCTCAGCTGGCCGTCAACGGGGCGCGCTCCGCACAGATCCAGCCCGCTCCGTCCGCAACGTCCGGCCTGGACCTGGCCCATGTCACCGTGAGGTACGGCGGGCATGTCGCGGTCAACGACGTGAGCCTGACCGCCCCGCCCGGCCGGATCACCGGCCTGATCGGGCCGAACGGCGCCGGCAAGACGACCCTGTTCAACGTGGCCTCTGGCCTGGTCCGGCCGGCGGCCGGCACGCTGCGCCTGCATGGCGCGGACCTGTCCGCGCTCGATCCGGCGGCGCGGGCCCGGCGTGGCCTCGGCCGCACCTTCCAGCAGATGGAGCTCTTCGACTCGCTGACCGCGCGGGCAAACGTGTCCCTCGGCCGGGAGGCCGCACAGGCCGGCCGGCGGCCGTGGCGGCACCTGGCGGAGACCGGCAAGGAGCACCACCGCCGCAGCGAAGCGGCCGAGCAGGCCATGGCGCTGGCCGGGATCGCCGACCTGGCCGACCGCCCGGTGGCGGCGCTGTCCACCGGGCAGCGGCGGCTGGTCGAGCTCGCCCGCTGCCTGGCCGGGGAGTTCGACGTGCTGCTGCTCGACGAGCCATCCTCCGGCCTGGACGGGACGGAGACCGCGCGGTTCGGTGCGATCCTCACCCGGGTCGTCGCCGACCGGGGAGTCGGCATCTTGCTGGTGGAACACGACATGGCGCTGGTGATGAACATCTGCGACTACGTTCACGTGCTCGACTTCGGGACGAAGATCTTCGAGGGAACCACGGCGGACGTGAGCTCCAGCGACACGGTCCGGGCCGCTTACCTCGGCACCGAGCCGGTCAGCCCAGCCCGTAAGTCAAAGATGGCGAGGTGACCGGTGAGCGAGCTGGAGGCGAGCGGGAAGCAGAGCGCGATGCTGGAACTGCGCGGGATCCGGGCCGGTTACGGCGAGCACACCGTGCTCCGCGATGTCTCGCTGACCGTCCAGCCGGGTACCGTGGTGGCGGTCCTGGGACCCAACGGGGCTGGCAAGACCACCTTGCTGCGCGTCGCCTCCGGGCTGCTCAGGCCCTCGGCCGGGACGGTGCTGATGGCCGGCGAGGACGTCACGCGGGCCCGGCCGCACCTCCGGGCCAGGCGCGGGCTGTGCCATATCCCCGAGGGCCGCGGCATCTACCCGACGCTGACCGTCCGGGAGAATCTTGTCCTGAACTCGCGCAAGGGCGCGGAAGCCGCCGCGCTGGACCGGGCCACCTCAGCCTTCCCGCTGCTCGGGGGAAAGCTGCGTCAGCCCGCCGGACAGCTGTCCGGCGGCCAGCAGCAGATGCTGTCGCTGGTCCGCGCCTACCTCACCGATCCCAGGCTGGTCCTGGTCGATGAGGCGTCGATGGGGCTCGCTCCGGTGGTCGTGGACGAGGTCTTCGAGTTCCTCGGCCAGATCGTCGCGTCCGGCGTTGCCCTGCTCATCGTAGAGCAGTACGTCAGCCGCGCCCTGGCCCTCGCCGACCGCGTGTACCTGCTGAACAAGGGCGGCGTGGTGTTCAGCGGCCAGCCGCAGGACGTCGGCGAGGAACTTGTCACGCACTACCTCGGCGCCGCCGCGGGCGCGCACTTACCCCCGTCGGCCAGGCCGCTGCCCGCCGCTTTCGTCCCTTCTTCAGCCGAACGGCCGTGGTTCAACCCCCGGCACTCTCAGTCCGTGCCGATCTTTCTTATCCCAGGAGTGGAACAGGTGAACGACATACGGCTCAGCCTTCTGTCCGCCGACGACCCCGATCCGTGGCCGCGGCCCGCTACGGTCTCGGCGGCGTCGGCGTTTGCCGCCGTCGCGATCGCGAAGCCGGCGGTCGCTTCTGCCGCCCGGGTCGAAGCCGCCGGGCCGGACGTCCCGCGCCGGCTGGCGCCGCTGCGGACCTGGCAGTTCACCAGCGAGCTAGCGGGCCAGAAGACCACCGTCGCCGTCCCGGACGTCTGGAGCCGGCGCGATCCCGGCCTGGCCGACCACCGCGGACCGTGCCGCTACGAGCGGTCAGTCACCGCCGGGGGACCGTTCGCCCGGTTGCTGCTGTCCGGGGTTGACTATCTCGCCCAGGTCCTGGTGGACGGCGAACAGCAAGCCGTGCACGAGGGTGGCTTCACCCCGATCGCCGTCGGCATTCCCTGCGGCCGCCCGGTCGAGGTGGTCGTGGTGGTCCGCGACCCCGCCGAGCCGGAGCTGCTGAAGCCCAACGCGGCGATGGCGCCCAAGCGCAAGGTGAAGGGAGTACACGAGTGGCACGACTCGCGTCCCGGCGGCCTCGGCACCGGGCACCTGTTCCGGCCGCACTGGGCGGTCCGGTGGGGGACCGGCGGCATGACCGGACCGGCGTTCGTGCACGAGACGGGGGCGGTGCGCATCGACGCCGTCTTCGTCACCCCGATGCGGGCAGAGGGGGCACGGGCCGAGGAAGGCTGGCGGCTGCGGATTTCGTGGGTCGTGACCAACCTTGACGCCGAAGCGCGCGATGTGGTGCTGTCGGCGGCTCTGGGCGGCCAGGAGGTCCAGGCCGCCGTCCGGCTGGCGCCGGGGGCCGGGCGCTGCTCGATCGTCGCCGGGGTCGACGGCGTGCTCCCGTGGACGGTCGATGCTCCGCACCGCTACCAGGTCCATGCGGCCGTGACGGTCGCAGGTGAGCCGAGCGACGGCATCACGGTCCCGCTCGGATTCCGCACTATCGAGATGGACGTCGCGGGTGAGCGGCAGTTCCAGCTAGCGCTCAACGGCCGGCGCACCTACCTCCGGGCGGCCAACTACATCGGCAGCGTGTGGCCGCCGGAGTTGACGCCGGAGCTGGTCGAACGCGACGTCCGGCTAGCCCGGCAGGCGAATCTCAACGCCCTGGGCGTGCATGCCTCCAGCTGCCCGCCGATCTACGACGTGGCGGACCGGCTGGGCCTGCTGGTGCAGCAGGATTTCCCGCTGCAGTGGTCCTACCTTCCCGACGCCGGACCGATGATCGAAGCAGGTCCGACCTTCCGGGAGGCATCGCTGCAGCTCGCGGCCGAGATGGTCTATGACCTCTATAACCACCCGAGCCTGGTCTACTGGTGCGGCCACAACGAGCCGGGGTATCAGCTCGCCGAGGCCTTCGCGAAGGTCGAGACGGTGGCGCTGCCGTTGGAGCTGTCCGCCGTCGCCGCCTACATCCAGCAGCTGCCGGACGAAAGCGAGGTCGATGAGGCCAGGGCGGCGCTGTTCCGGCTCGTCGACCCGACCCGCCCGGCCGTGCAGGCGTCCGGCCTCGGCGGCTCGCGGCAGGACGGAGACACCCACGAGTACAAGGGCTCACTGTCCGGGGGGCACGTCAGCGAGGGACGGTTCGGCCAGGCCGCTTACGTCAGCGAGTACGGTGTCTGGTCGGCGAACTTCTCGGCGGCGCAGCGGGCCGTAGGCGCCGTGGGTGACTGGCCGCCACCGCCCGGCGTGGACGCGGAGTGGTATGAGCAGACCCACTACGCCTCGATCCAGTCTGCCTATGCCGGCACTCCCGAGCGCTACGAAGACTTTGCGACCTGGTGCTTCGCGGGCCAGCTTTGGGCCGGCTGGCACGCCAAGGTGTGCACCGAGATGTGCCGGGCCGCGTGGTTCGCCCCCTCGGCCGGCCAGCGCTGGCACTTCCTCGTCGACTACTGGGGTGACGGCGGGGCAGGCGTCGTCGACCGGTTGCGGACCACCGGCCCGGCGTTCCGGGGGCTGGCGGCGGCCAACCGGCCCCTGCTGCCGATCGTGCCGCCGCCGCCGGCCGGCCGGGTCGTGCCCGGGACCCCGCTGCGGCTTCCGCTCGTCGTCGTCAACGACACCGGCGAATGCTTCACCGGGCCGGTAACGTGGCGCGTCGCCCGGCTCGGCCCCGACGACGCGTTCGTCATCGGGGCCGACCTCCCGGACTGTCCCGGCCCGCCGAGCGCACCGACCGCCCCGCCCGGGCACGTCTGCGTGCTGCCCAGGCGTCCCGGCGAAACGGTTACCGCGGGAGTGGTCGACGCGCACGTCGGTTCCGACAGCGCCGCGACCGTCGCCGAGATCGGCTGGACAGCGGACATCACTGGTCCGATCGCGGTCTTCGTGCAGGCCGGCGACGTCGCCAACTGGACCTCGTTCGTCGTAGCGGCACCGGAGTGGCGGGCCCAGCCGGGCCTGGCCGGCCCGCGCCGGTTCCGGGTGACCTCGCAGCGACCTGGTCAGCTGCGCCGCCGGTGGACCGGCGAGCCGGCCGACATGGCGGCTGCGCCTCCGGATCAGTACATGCTCGGCGGGCTGGCCGTCGACGTCTTCGATGACGTGCACATCCGCGCCGACGGCAGCGTGGTCACCGCTCCATTGCCCTGGCCGGCTCCGGCGCCGGAACCGCCGGAGCCAGAGCCGCCGGAGCCAGAGCCGGAAGCGCCCGGCCGTGGCTGAGGCTGGCGCGCGGGCTAACCTCGCGGTGCAGCTTTCCACCGTCCGCCAGGATCTGACGCGCGACCTCGACCGGACGCTCGGGCGCATCGCGGACATGGGTTTCGCCGCCGTCGAGCCCGTACTCGACATGACTGCCCCGGCCCCGTTGATGCGCGTCATCCAGACGGCGCTGCCCGGCTGGCGACCATTCGACGTCCCGGCGTCGCTGCTGCGAGCCCGGCTGGACGCGCACGGGCTCGCTGTCACCTCGACCCATGCCTACCTGCCCGAACCCGGCCGGCTGGCCCAAGTACTACAGGAGCAGGCCGTGCTTGGCAGCCGTCTCATGGTCGTGCCGCTGCTGTTCGACTACGAAAGCGGCGTGGTGGAACGGATGTCAGAACTGGCAACTGTCCAGCGGGCGGCGGAACGGTTCAATGCGGCCTCTGCGGTGGCTCGCTCCTTCGGGATGTCGCTGGGCTACCACAATCATCCGTGGGACATGCAGAACCGGATCGGGGACCGGACGAGCCTGGAGACGTTCTTCTCCCTCGTCGACCCCCGCATCGTCGCGGAAGTTGACGCTTACTGGGCCCAGTTCGCGGGCCACGATCCGGCCGCGCTGATCGCGTCGCTGGGTCCCCGCGTGACGCACGTGCACCTGAAGGACGGACGCGGCGGGACGACAGACTCGAGCCTTCCGCTCGGGGCCGGCTCGCTGAACGTCGACGCGATCCTCACCGCCGCCACATACGCGCGGTGGTGGATTCTCGAGCTCGACAACATGGGCGAGGACGTGTGGGACGTGCTGCGGCGCAGCCTTGGCCATCTTGCCCGCAGCTGACTTTGCGCTTACCGGCGCGGGCGGTACGGCCCGGGGGTCGCGCCGAACCGCTCGCGCAGCGGGCCGCGCCGGATCTTCCCGACCGGAGTCCGCAGTTCCGCGGTCGTGAACTCGAAGGACCGCGGGTACTTGAACCCGGCCAGGTGCGCGCGGCAGTAAGCGCCCAGGCGCTCCGCCAGTTCCTGCCCGCCCGCCCCGGAGGCGCCGCCCGCCACCTGCACCACGGCCTTTACCTGCTCACCCATCTCCGGGTCAGGGACGCCGAGGACCGCGACGTCGAGCACGTCCGGATGCAGGGTGAGCACGTTCTCGATCTCCTGCGGATAGATGTTCACCCCGCCCGAGATGATCAGGTTGCTGGCCCGGTCGGTGAGGTAGAGGTAGCCGTCCTCATCGAGGTACCCGACATCGCCCACGGTCCGCCAGCCGCGCGCGTCGGCGGCGGCGGCGGTCTTACCCGGGTCGCCGTGGTACTCCGAAGGCGCGCCGCCCTCGAAAAAGATGGTCCCGGCCTCACCCGGCGGCAGCTCCGCCCCGTCAAGACCGACGACGTGCGGAACGCCCAGCAGCGGCCGGCCGACGGACCCTGGCCTGCGCAGCCACTCATCGGAAAAGATCGAGGCCGCGCCGAACCCTTCGGTCATCGAGTAGAACTCGAACAGGATCGGCCCCCACCAGCTGATCATGGCTTGCTTGACCGGGACCGGGCAGGGCGCCGCGGCGTGCACCGCCCAGCGCAGGCTGCTCAGGTCGTACGCGCTCCGCACCAAAGCAGGCAGCTTCAGCATCCGGACGAACATGGTCGGTACCCACTGGCCGTGGGTCACCCGTTGCGTCTCGATGAGCCGCAGCGCCTGCTCGGCGTCGAACCGCTCCATCACCACCACGGTCGCCCCGCTCCGGTGGCAGGACAAGGTCCAGGCCAGCGGTGCGGCGTGGTAGAGCGGACCCGGGGACAGGTACACGTCACCTTCGGCCATGCCGAGCAGCTCGCGCAGCCAGTGCCCGGCAATGTCCGGGTGCTCACCGAAGGCCGCCGCACTGACCGGCCGCTTGATCCCCTTCGGCCGCCCCGTGGTCCCCGAGCTGTAGAGCATGACGTCGCCCTCGCACTCGTCCGGGATCGGGGTCTGGGGCCGGCTGCCGACCACGTCGGAGTAGGCGTCCCAGCCGGGGATCGTGCCGCCGATCATCAGCCGCCGCACGCCCGGCGCCAGCATCGGCCCCAGCTGGGCGGCCAGGCCGGCCAGCTGATGGCTGATCACCACCATCCCGGCCCCGCTGTCGGTGACCACGTATCCGGCCTCTTCGGCGGTCAGGTGCCAGTTCACGGCAGTGAACTGCAAGCCGGAGCGCTGCGCGCCCCAGGCCAGGTCCAGCAGTTCCGGCCGGTTCTCCATGATCGCGGCCAGGCCGTCCCCGGGACGCAGCCCGTTCTGCCTGGCCAGCCAGGCCACCTGGTTGGAGCGGGCCTCCAGCTCAGCGTAGGTCACCACCGTGCCGGCGGTGCCCATGACGACGGCCGGCCGCTCCGGCTCCTTGGCGGCGAAGACTCCCGGATGCATGATGCGCCCTCCAGACCAGGCCACGACGAGCCAGTACTGATAGAATCAGTTGACTTATTATTCTAAATCAACAACGATCGGTCCAGGCATCCGGATCTCTCGATGCCCGGACGCCTGAATACCCGGAAGGGTGCGTGCACCCGCCCAGGAGGAGAAGTCATGCCCGCAGGATCATGTACGGGACGCGTCGTGGTCATTACCGGCGCGGGGAATGGCATCGGCCGGGCGCATGCCCTGGCCTTTGCCGCGCAGGGAGCCAAGGTCGTGGTCAACGACCTTGGCGGTGCCCGCGACGGCGGAGGATCGTCGGCCGGCCCGGCGCAGGCGGCCGTCGACGAGATCATCGCGGCCGGCGGCGAGGCGGTCGCGAACACCGATGACATCTCCTCGTGGGCGGGCGCGCAGCGGCTGATCAGCCAGGCCGTCGAGGCGTTCGGCGGCCTAGACGTGGTGGTGAACAACGCGGGCATCCTGCGCGACCGGATGATCGTCTCGATGACCGAGCAGGACTGGGACGCGGTGATCGGTGTGCACCTCAAGGGCACCTTCGCGGTGCTGCACCATGCCGCCGCGTACTGGCGCCAGCGGGTCAAGGACGGCCACGCCAACGACGCGCGGGTGATCAACACGACCTCGCCGTCGGGGCTGTTCGGCAACCCGGGCCAGGGCAACTACGGGGCGGCCAAGGCCGGGATCGCCAGCCTGACCATCATCGCGGCCCGCGAGCTTGAGCGGTACAGCGTTACGGTTAACGCCATCGCGCCGACCGCGCTGACCCGGATGACGCAGGACATCGAGATGATGCGTACCGCGGCGGCCGCCGCGGATCTGAGCCCGGAGGCCATCTCCCCGCTGGTGGTCTGGCTCGGCTCGGCGGAGTCACGCGAAGTGACCGGGCGCGTGTTCGGCGTCTGGGGGAACTCGATCACCGTGCTAGAGGGCTGGGTGAATGGCCCGGCCGTGTCCGCCGATACCCGCTGGGACCAGGCCGCCCTGTCCGCGCTCGTACCCGGCCTGGTCACCAAGGCCGCCCCGAACGCCGACACCCTAGGCCACCGCCAGCCTGCCCCCTGAAACGCCACGGAGCCGCCGCTCACTCGGGACCGGGCCGGGCGGGCGTCACCCTCACACCGACGCCTGCTGGGGAGTCTGGGCGGGAACCCGGAANNGTCTCCTGGGTGTGCCCGTAGGTGCCTTCCAGGTGCGGGTAGTCATCTCCCCAGAGCACGTTGCGGTAGTCCATCGCGGCCACGGCCTGCACCGCGCTCTTGTCGTGCTGGAAGGACGCGTACACCTGCTGACGGATGATCTCGCTCGGCAGCCTGCTCAGCTTGGGCCGGACGAACATGCCGTGCTGCCGGTAGGCCTCGTCCATCCGGTCCCCGATGGCGGGCACCCATGCCGCGCCGCCCTCGGCGATGAGGATGCGCAGGCCGGGATGGCGGTCCAGGGCACCGCCCGCGACCATGTGCGACACCACCCGCATGCCGGGATAGGTCGTCTCCATGTAGTTGACGATGGCGCCGCCGGGGCCGCGGAACACCACCGTGTCTCCTCCGGTGCCGATGTGGAAGCCGAGCACCAGGCCGGCCCGCTCGGCGGCGGTCCAGACCGGCTCCCACCGGTCCAGGGCGTATTCCTCGCCGGGGCGGGTCTGACTGGGCAGGAACACGGCCTGGAAGCCGAGCCCGGCGGCGCGCTCAAGCTCGGCGACCGCGTCGTCGATGTCCGCCGTAGACAAGCACGCGGTGGGGATGACCCGCTGGTTCTTGCTCAGGATCTCGGCGTACGCCCAGTCGTTCCAGGTCCGCACCGTTTCCCTGGCCAGCTCCCGGTCGGTGATTTTGGCGATCCAGAATCCCATCGACGGGAACGCGAGCTGGCCCCACACGCCTTCGCCGTCGAGGTCCTTCAGCCGGATGTCGAGGTCCCGGGCGCCCGGCGGCCGCATCGCATCCATGAAGTCGTTCAGCTGGCGGTCCATCCGCTCGCCGTCGATGTAGAGGATTTCGTATTTGTCGCCGCGCTCGGATCGTGGTGCGCGCGCCGCCAGCCGGGGCGGAAGCGACTGCAGCCACAGGTCAGCTGGCTCCAGCACGTGCGAGTCGGCGGAGTTGGCCCAGATCTTGGTCATCGTGTCCTCCTGCTCAGACCGTACCCGTGCTAGCGAAGCCCGGCCATCATCGGGTATAAAGAGATTACATAGTTAGATGTATTAAGGATAGCCTCCGAGTTGGCAGGAGCGTGCGGCGATGACCGGAGCCCGGCAGATTCCCGTGGCGGAAGGCCTTTTCACCTGGCCCTGCGACGAGCCCCGGCTGATCGGGGCGCAATGCGCGAGCTGCGGTTTGGTCGGGTTCCCGGCCGGCCCGGCCTGCCAGCGGTGCGGCGGGACTGAGGCCACCGAGAAACTGCTCCCCGGCCGCGGCACACTGTGGACCTTCACCACGCAGGACTTCCGGCCGCCGAGCCCGCCCTACGACGGCGACGACACCGCCGAGACCTTCCAGCCGTACACGCTGGGCTACGTCGAGCTGCCCGGCGAGGTTATGGTCGAGGCGCGGCTGACCGAGCCCGATCCGGCCCGGCTGGCCATCGGCCAGCCGATGCGGCTGGCGATCGTGCCGTACAACGTACGCGCGGACGGCACCGAGATCCTGACGTTCGCGTTCGCGCCGGTTAGCCCGGCCAGGGAGGCATGATGGAAGCGGTTATCGTCGGCGTCGGGCTGCACCCGTTCGGCCGGTTCGGCGGCAAGTCCGCGATGGACATGGCCGCCGATGCGGTCCGGGCTGCGCTGGCCGACGCCGGGGTCAGCTGGCCGCAGGTTCAGGCGGGATTTGTGGGCAGCCTGGAGGTCTACAACCCGGACGCCATCATCGGCCGCCTCGGCCTCACCGGCGTGCCGCTACGCGGCGTGTTCAACGGCTGCGCGACCGCAGGCACCGCGGTGGCCATGGCTGCCAGGGCCATCGAGACCGGTGAGCACGACCTGACCATCGCGATCGGGATGGACAAGCACCCCCGGGGCGCGTTCGCGGCCGATCCGTCGGTGGCCGGCCTGCCCTCCTGGTACGGCCAGACTGGCCTGTTCCTGACCACGCACTTCTTCGGCATGAAGATCAACCGCTACATGCACGACCACGGCATCACCCACCAGGCGCTGGCCGCGGTAGCGGCCAAGAACTTCCGCAACGCATCGGGTAACGAGAACGCGTGGCGGCGCACCCCGCTGTCGGTGGCGGACATCCTGGCCTCCCCGATGCTGAACTACCCGCTCCGCCAGTTCATGTACTGCGGGCCGGACGAGGGCGCCGGGGCCGTCGTGCTGTGCCGCGCCGACCAGGCGCACAAGTACACTGGGCGCCCGGTCCGGGTGCGCGCCTGCACGTTGCGCAGCCGCCGGATCGGCGCATTCGAGCTGCATAGCCCGTCACTGCCGGTGGGAGAGCATGCACCCAGCCCTACGATGGACGCCTCGCGGGAGGCGTATGAGATCGCCGGAATCGGGCCGCAGGAGGTGGCGGTGGCACAACTGCAGGACACCGACGCCGGCTCGGAGATCATCCACATGGCCGAGAACGGGCTGTGCAAGGACGGCGAGCAGGAGCGGATGATCGCCGACGGCGAGACCGAGATCGGCGGCAGCCTGCCGGTCAATACCGACGGCGGCCTGATCGGGAACGGCGAGCCTATCGGCGCCTCCGGGCTGCGCCAGATCCACGAGNNGGCGCGCCTGGCGTGTCCGCGGTGACCATCCTGTCCACCTGAGAGGATCACATGCCTGACGACGTGCCGCAGTTCGCGCTGCAGGCGCGTGAGTTCCTCGACGCTCACGCCGCCCCGAGGAGCGAACGGGCCGAGTTCCGCTGGGGCGAAGGCGACGACAGCGTGGCCTACTTCAGCGCGGATCCGCCGGAGGTCGAGGAACGGAAGCTGCGCGCCGCCCGGGCCTGGCAGCGGATCCGTTACGAGAACGGGTTCGGCTGGATCTCCGGGCCGCCCGAGTACGGCGGCCGTGGTCTCACCCCAGTCCACGATCTGGTCTACGACAGCATCGAGTCGGACTACGACGTCGCGGACACCGGCACGCTGAGCGTGATCGGGCTGGGCATGATCGGGCCGACCATCCTGGCCCACGGCCAGCAGGCCATCAAGGACCGCTACCTGCCGGCCATGTACCGCGGTGACGTGATCGCCTGCCAGCTGTTCAGCGAGCCGGAGGCCGGCTCCGACCTGGCCGGACTGCGGACCCGCGCGGTGCCGGTGACGGGGGGCGGGGGATGGATCCTGGACGGGCAGAAAGTATGGACNNCGCCCGCTGCGCCAGATGACCGGAGGCTCGGACTTCAACGAGGTCTTCCTGTCCGGCGTGCGGGTGCCGGACGACCACCGGCTCGGCGAGGTCAACGGCGGCTGGCGGGTCGCCCTGACCACGCTGATGAACGAGCGCGCCACCGTAGGCCGCGAGGGCGGCGGCCCGGTCGCCGAGGCCCTGTCACCCGAGCGGCTCAGCGCCCTGATGCGGGCCACCTGGACCTGGGACGACCGGGCGCTGCGCCGCGACCTCAGTGAGCTGCTGGCAGACCTGACGGCCACCCGGTACCTGAACGCGCGCGCCTTCCGGCGGATGCAGGCCGGGGTGACCCCGGGGCCGGAGATGTCCGTCGCCAAGCTGATGTACGCGCAGAACCTGACCCGGGCGGCGCATTTCGTCTCCCGCGTCCTCGGGCCGCGGATCATCGCCGACACCGGAGCCTGGGGCACCTACGCCTGGGCGGAGCTGCTGCTGGCCACCCCGGCGCTGCGCATCCTGGGCGGCACCGAGGAGATCATGAAGAACATCCTGGCCGAACGGGTTCTCGGCCTGCCCAAGGAGCCCGGCATCGACACCACCTCGCCGTTCCGCCAGCTGCCCAAATCCACTGCCGCCGGGGGCGCGTCATGAACGACGGCGTGAACGGCGCCAAGGAAGAGCTGGACGATCTGCGCGAGGCCGTCCGCGAGTTCCTCGACGCCAAGTCCCCCGAGTCAGCCGTCCGCGCCGCCATGCAAACGCAGCAGCGGCATGATCCCGCGGTGTGGGATCAGATGGCGTGCCAGCTCAGGCTCCCGGGTCTGGCGCTGCCCAGCGAGTACGGCGGTGACGGGTTCGGCCTGACCGAGCTCGAGGTGGTGCTGGAGGAGATGGGTGCCGCGCTGCTGTGCTCGCCCTTCTTCGCCACCGTGGTGCTCGCCGCCCAGACACTGCTCGCCTCGGGCGACGAGGCCGCCTGTGCGCGCTACCTGCCCGGCATCGCCGCGGGACAGACCATCGCCACGCTGGCCGCGGCGGAGGGCAACGCGTCGTGGGACCCGGCCATGGTCGCGGTCCGGGCCGAGCGAGTGAAGGGGGACGGGGAGGCGGCTGGGGGCTGGTCGCTGACCGGGAAGAAGAGCTTTGTCATCGACGGGGCCATTGCGGACCTGGTGCTGGTCGTGGCCCGCAGCACCGCCGGACCGGCCCTGTTCGCGGTGGACCGCGGGGCGCCCGGACTGCGCGCCGAGCCGATGACCACGCTGGATCCCACCAGGGCCATGGCGACCCTGACCTTCTACCAGGTACCCGCGGTCCTGGTCGGCGCCGAGGGCCAGGGCGGCCGGCTGATGAGCCGGGTGCTCGACCTGGCCTGCGTGGCACTGGCCGCCGAGCAGGCCGGCGGGGCCAGGCGGTGCCTGGAGATGAGCGCAGGTTACGCCCGGACCCGGTTCCAGTTCGGCCGGCCCATCGGCTCCTTCCAGGCCGTCAAGCACAAGTGCGCGGACATGCTGGTCCGGGTAGAACTCGCGGAAGCGACGGCCCGCGAGGCGGCCCGCCTGGCCGATGAGGCCGCGGCGGACTTCGGAGTCGCCGCGGCGACGGCGCACATCTGCTGCTCGCAGGCTTACCTGTTCGCCGCGGCCGAGAACATCCAGGTGCACGGCGGTATCGGGTTCACCTGGGAGCACCCCGCCCACCTGTACTTCCGCCGCGCCAAGTCTTCCGAGCTGCTCTTCGGCGGCCCCGCCCTGTATTACGAGCGCCTGCTCGACCGCCTGGGCATCTGAGTCGGCCGCCGGCGCGATCAGGACCCGCACGCCCCGCGGGCGGCCAAGGAGCTCCTCCCTGATGGTCTGCTGGACGTGCTCCTTGGCCGCCCGGGTGTCCACCGGGATGACGTATTCCTTATGGTCAGCTGCGGGCTTCCGGCGTGACGAATCCTGGTCCGCAGGCCAGGACGAACGCCTGGATCCGGGTCTCGCGTTACCGCTAAAAAGGTTATATGATCTATCTTAATTAGCTTTCCTGAGATGCCGGGGCGAGCGGAGGCCCAGGCCAGAGGAGGAGCGCGTGCGCCGGACCATCTTCACCGACGAACATGACCAGTTCCGGCAGCTGGTGCGGGCTTTCCTGGAGAAGGAATGCGTTCCGCACACGGCGGAGTGGCTCGAGGCGGGCGTGGTCAGCCGGGAGGCCTGGCGAAAGGCCGGCGAGCTCGGGCTGCTCGGCTGGATGGTCCCCGAGGAGTACGGCGGTCTCGGCATCAGGGACTTCCGCTACAGCGTGGTCATCGCGGAGGAGATTGCCGCGACCGGAACCCAGGGAATTGCCCTGGCGCTGCACAACGACGTGGTGGCACCCTACCTGACCGACCTGACCAACGCCGGACAGCGCCGCCGGTGGCTCCCCGGCTTCGTGACCGGCGAGCGACTGGTCGCGATCGCCATGTCGGAGCCGGGGGCGGGTTCTGACCTCAAGCAGATCAAGGCCACCGCCCGCCGCGACGGCGATCACTACGTGCTCAACGGGACGAAGACCTTCATCAGCAATGGACTGCTCGCCGACCTTGTCATCGTGGTGGCGCGGACAGATCTGGAGGCCGGGCATCGGGGGATGAGCCTGCTCGTGGTCGAGGAAGGCTTCGAGGGCTTCGAGCGAGGCAGAAAGCTGGACAAAATCGGGAACCGCGCCCAGGACACCGCCGAGCTCTTCTTTCGCGACGTGCGGGTGCCCGCCGGGAACCTGCTCGGCGAGGAGGGCCAGGGCTTCTACCACCTGATGCGCAACCTGCCCGCCGAACGGCTCGGCATCGCCGTGTACGCGATCGCCCAGGCGGACCGTGCCTTCGCGGTGACCAGTGAATACGCCCATGACCGGCACGCCTTCGGCAGGCCCATCGGGGAATTCCAGGTCAACCGGTTCGCGCTGGCGGAAATGAAGACCAAGCTAGACGTTGCGCACAGCTACCTCGACCGGTGCGTTCAGGCGGCCGTGGACGGCGAGCTCACCGCCGAAGAGGCCGCGGGGGCCAAGTGGTGGGCCACCGAGTTGCAGTGGGAGATCGTGGACCGCTGCCTGCAGCTGCATGGCGG
>PMOU01000215.1 GCA_003161205.1 Actinomycetota bacterium
GTTCAGCTCGGCTTCCGAATCCGGGTTCGGCTCCGCTGCCGACGCCGAATACGCTCGCGCGGGGACCTCAGCTGGCCCCCCGGCCACCGTCGGGACGCCGCGGGCTTCCGGGTACGGCTCAGGTCCGGCGATGAACATCCCGCCCCGCGCCGACGGCGGTCCCGGCCGTCATTCCGACGTGGGCCAGGCGGCCCGTCCCGACGTCAGTATCGCGCGCGATCGTGACGAGGGCCCGGCATCCGGCCCGGGTCGGCGCGGGCACGTCGGCCAGCACGCGGCGCGGCACGGGAAACCATCGCGCCGCTGGCGCGGCAGCAGCGCGGCCAAGCCAGGCGATTCGACTCCGGCCGGACCGCCTGAGGTTCCCCCGCGTCCGGCCCAGGACACCGATGACGGCGGGTCGGCCCAGGCCTGGCCCGATCCTCTTGCCACCGAGTCGCGGCCGCCGTGGGAGCAGGGTGATACCTCATGAGGCCGGTCCACCTGGTGCCCGCCGGGGTGGTGCTGCTGGCGTTCGCTGCCATCGGCGCGGTCGCGCAGCTCGATCACCCGACGGCCGCCGCGATCCCCGCCGCCACCGCGACCCACCAGGCCGCGGTCACCTCCGCCGTCCGGGCCTGCCCCCCGGCCCTCGGCGGTGGCGCAGGCACCGTCGCGCTGATCGCGGAACCGGCCAGATCGGGCGGGTCGGGACAGGCGGAGCTGACCTCACTGCCGCCCGTCGGAGTCCAGCTTCGGGCCGCCGGCGCGATCAGCGCGGCGGGTCCCGCGGGGCTCTCCTTGCTGACGGTCCCGGCCGCGTCCAGCGTGACCAAGAAAGGCACGGCGGAGCCGACAGCCTGGTCGGTGACCGCCAGCGGCACGATGGCTCAGGCCATGGAGGCCGAGGTGGCACAGAGTTCCGGCCTGGCCAGCCTGCGCTGCGGTGAGCCGGGCTCGAATCTCTGGTTCGTCGGGCCCGGCCAGCAGAACGGCGCGGCGCAGATCCAGCTCGATCTGATGAACGTCGACTCCCTGGCCGCGAGCGTGGACATCAGCATGATCACCGATGCCGGCCCGATCCAGGCGGGCGACGACACCGGGATTACGGTTCCGCCGCACCAGACAGTGATCGAATCCCTGTCGTCTGCGGCCGGCAGCTCTAGCGTCGTCGCGATCGAGGTGCACACCAGCAGCGGCCGGGTGGCCGCCGACGTCTCCGAGGGCTCCTCCCACGGCAAGACGACGAGCTGGCTGCCGGGCGCGGCCGCGCCGGGCACGCAGCTGGTGATCCCGGGCGTGCCTCCGTCCAGCCACGCCGCCGAGCTCTTCCTGGCGGTGCCCGGCACCTCGGACGCCAAGGTGAACGTGCTCGCGATCACCCCGCAGGGCCAGTATCGCCCGTTCGGCTCGCAGGCGGTCGACCTGCCGGGCGAGTCAGCCTCCTCGATGGCCCTGACGCCGCTCGGCGGCACGGCGGCTGCCCTTGAGATCACCTCGAACGTGCCGGTCACCGCGACCGTGCTGGTGCCGGGCAGCGGCGTCGGCTCCTTCACCACCGCGACGGCACCCATCACCGAGCAGGCCGTGGTCGCGGGCAACACGAGCGGTTCCGGCTTCGCCGCCTCGGTCGTCCTGTCGGCGGTCACCGGCCCTGCCCGGATCCGCCTGTCCGAGATCTCCGCGCCCGCCGCCAAAGGCGCCAAGGGCTCCAGCGTCAAGGGCGCCAAGGGCTCCACCGCCAAGGGGACCAGCGCCACGCAGGCCAGCGCGAGCGCCAGTCAGGTCGTGTCGGTCAAGGCCGGACGCACGCTCGTGGTCCCGGTCAAGGCGCCGCCCGGCACCAAGGGCGGTACGCCGTTCGCCATCGTGATCACGCCGCTGGCCGGCTCGGGCCCTGTGTACGCGGCCCGGGTGGAAACCCACGACCAGAGCACCGTGGTGTCCATCATCCCGGCCGCCAGCGCCCTGACCACGATCAGCCTTCTCCCCGTCCGCGACTCCTACGACGCGGTATCGCCCTAGTCAGTCGAGGAAGGCCATGGCGACGGTGGCCGTGCTGAGGGGCCTGCGCGCCGAGCCGGCCCAGGCTCATGCCCAGAGACCGGTCCGCGGGCCTGGGCCGGCTCGGCGGGGACGTTGGCGGTCCAGCGGGCTTCGACGCGGCCGAGCCGCCAGTAGGTGAGAGCGACGGCCCAGACGAGGATGAACAGCGCGGCGATGCAGAATCCGGCGATGTTGATGTTGAAGTCGGCCATCAGGGACCAGAAGCCGCCGCGCAGGTGCGCTTCGGTGGTCAAGATGCCGAGGATCTCGATGGTGCCGATGATGAACGCGGCGCCGATGGACAGGCCGGTGATGACCAGGTTGTAGTAGACCTTGCGGACCGGCTTGGCGAACGCCCAGCCGTAGGCGACGTTCATGAAGCAGCCGTCGAGGGTGTCGAAGAGCATCATGCCGCCCGAGAACAGGAACGGCAGGGCGAGCACCGCGTAGTACGGCAGGCCCTGGATCGCGGCGTACGCGGTGGCGGCCAGCAGCACGACCTCGGTGGCGGTGTCGAAGCCGATGCCGAAGACCAGGCCGACGAAGTACAGCTGCCAGGTGTGGTTGATGGAGCGCATGAACCGGCCGAAGAACCGGTACATCAGCCCGCGGGCCTGGAGCTGGGCCTCCAGCTCCGCC
>PMOU01000139.1 GCA_003161205.1 Actinomycetota bacterium
GATCCGCGCCGGGTCGACGACCCCCTCGCCGCCGAGCGTCACGATGTAGTTCTCGGCCGCGGGCAGGCTCTGCAGCCGGTTCATGTCGTAGCTGATCCGGGGCCCCTCGCCGTTCTGATCGGGAGTGCCGGGCTGACCGGGACGGCATCCGGTGAGCTCGTAGTTCCACGAGGCCCGGACGGCCGGGCGGGACGGGAGCAGGCTGGCGTCGGTGTGCAGCAGGGCCGGGTTCGGCGTGTAGCGGAAGGCGCCGAGCACGTCCCGCTCCGCCTGGGTGGGGCTGGCCAGCAGCCGCAGCGCCTGGTCGGGATGGGTCGCGATGACCACGGCGTCGAAATACATCGGCTCACCGGCGGCGTCCCGCACCTCGGCACCGTCGGGATAACGGGTCACGGCGCTCACCGGCGCCGAAAGCCGGACCTCTTGCAGCCGCTTGGCCGCGCGCTCGACGTAGCTGCGGGAGCCGCCGGTCACGGTCCGCCACGGCGGGGAGCCGGCCACGGAGAGCATCCCGTGGTTGGCGAGGAACGCGAACAGGTACGCCGCCGGGTAGGCCAGGGCCGTGCCGGACGGACATGACCACACCGCGGCGACGAGCGGGAGCGCGAAGTGGGTCGTGAAGTAGGCGGAATAACCGCCGTCATCGAGGAACTCGCCGAGCGTGGTATCCCCCGCCGCGCCGGAGGACAGCAGCCGCCGCGCGGCGCGGTGGAACCGCGGTACCTCGGTGAGCAGCCGCAGGTACCGTCCGCGGCCGCGGCGCAGCCCGGCGGTCAGGCCGGCGACGCCGCGCTGGCCCGCGTACTGCAGGCCGCAGCCCGCGCAGCGGACTGACATGCTCATCTCTGAGGCCTGGGTCGCCACCCCCAGCTCCGCGAACAGCTTGGTCAGCAGCGGATACGTGCGTTCGTTATGGACGATGAAGCCGGTATCGACCGGGATCGACGGGCCGGCGGCCGGCACGACGAGATGGGTATCGGCGTGGCCTCCCAGCCGGCTGTCGGCCTCAAAGAGGGTCACGTGGTCAGAATGCGACAGCACGTATCCGGCCGTCAGCCCGCTGACGCCGCTGCCGATGACGGCAATCCTGCGACCGCTCACGCTTGTCCCTCCTCCGGTCCCGCGAACCCTTATTCGGGGCAAGACGTGATCCGGATTGGCCGCCGTACCGATTTACTCACGGCTTTACTCACGACTTCACTCAGGACTTCACTCGCGGCCGAACAAGTGACGCAGGGCCTGCTCCAGGCTGGGCTTACGAAAAGAATGGCCCGCCTGGATCAGCCGCTGCGGAAGGACGTACTGGCTGGCTTCAGCTAGCTCGGCGGCCCCTTCGGCGCCGAGCAGCAGACGCGGTCCGAACGCCGGCACCGGCAGCAGCGCGGGCCGGTGCAGCACGCTGGCCAGCGTGCGGGTGTAGTCGATGTTGCGCACCGGCTCGGGAGCGACCGCGTTGACCGGTCCGGACAGGTCCGGATCGGTCACGGCCCGCAGGTAGATATCGAGCAGGTCGTCCAGGCCGATCCAGGCCAGCCACTGCTTGCCGCTGCCCAGCCGCCCGCCGAGGCCGGCCGCGAACAGCGGGCTGAGCAGCCGGAGCATGCCGCCTCGCGGGCTCTGCACGATACCGGTCCGCACCTGCACCGTCCGGATGCCCGCCGCCGCGGCCGGGGTGCTGGCCTCCTCCCAGTCGGCGACCACGTCGGCGAGGAATCCCTCACCCCGGTGGCTGGCTTCGGTCAGGACCTCGTCCCCGCGATCAGGGCCGTACAGGCCGATCGCGGACGCGGTGACAAACGCCTGCAGGCCCGGCGCGGTCGCGGCGAGCTCGGCCAGGCGCCGGGTGGGGGTGATCCGGCTCTGGCGGATATCACGCTTGCGGTCGGGGGTAAACCGGCCGCCGATCGACGCGCCGGCCAGGTGGATCACGACATCGACGCCGCTCAGCAGCGTCGGCCCCGGCTCGTCGGGGCGCCACTGACGCTCCCCCTCGTTCCGCGGCGCCCGGCGCACCAGCCGGATGACCCGGTGCCCGCCAGTGGTCAGCAGCGCCGTCAGGGCCGTGCCGATCAGGCCGCCCGAACCGGTGACCGCGATCGTCAGCGAGTCCGGGCACATTGCCCGCGCGCGGGCCTGGGCGGCCAGGTCATCGGCGAGCTGGCGGTGCCGGTAGATGAACATGGACCGCAGCATCCGGTCCGGAAGCGTGGTGTCCACCACGTCGGTGACGAGCGTGGCCCGGTCCCCCGCCGCTTCGAACTGGTGGCGGTGCCGCCACGAGAGCACCCTGGCCAGCGGGGAGGATGCCAGCACGTCGGCGAACGCGTTCGGCGGGTCATAGCTGTCCGGCTGATGGGCGGCTACCCACCGCAGGCCGCCCGGCAGGCCGAGCACCGCCTGCCCGTCGCGGAGCGATGTCGCCTCCCGCAGAACCCGGACAGGCTGCCAGGGCGGGGCCAGCCGGGTGATCGCTCCCGGCCGGCCGTGCCACGCGAAGACCTCGCTCAGCTCCTCGTTCACCACGGTGGAGTAGGTGAATCCCATGACCGTCAGGCCTCCCCGGCGCCAGCTGCCCTCCCGGGCGTTAGCGGCGCATATTTCCCGCGATTTCCTGCATGTCCAAATCAATACTAAATTACGCTAATGCTAGAAGCTTAAACCATCTCGCTTGGATCAGCTCAAGCGCCCAGGCCATCTGGAGGCCGCCATGCAGCTCCGCGAAGCGGCCGAGATCCTCGGGGTGCACTACCAGACTGCGTACGGGTGGGTCCGCCAGGGCGTGCTGCCAGCCCGGAAAACCGCGCGCGGCTATGAGGTCAGCGCCAGTGACGTCGGTGCCCTGGCCCAGCGCCGGGCCTCGGGCACCGCGCCGCGGCCGCAGATCCAGGTGCGTGACTGGGGCGCCCAGGCGGACCGGCTGCACGCCGCGCTGCTGACCGGTGATGAGACCACGGCGCGGCAGGTCCTCGGCCGGCTCGCGCGCGGCGTGCCGATGACCGACCTGAGCGATCGGGTCATCGGGCCCGCGCTGCGCCGGATCGGCGCGGCCTGGGCCGCGGGCGAGCTGAGTATCGCGACCGAGCACCGGGCCAGCGCCATCTGCGAGCGGCTCATCGCCGTCCGGGCCCGCCAGCCGCAAGGCCGCCCGCGAGGTGTCGCGGTGACGGCCGCGCCACCAGGAGAACGGCACGGGCTGCCGGTCCTGATGGCGACGGCGTGCCTGC
>PMOU01000095.1:0-14899 GCA_003161205.1 Actinomycetota bacterium
CCACCGTCGTGCAGACGTGCATCAGGTATGCGGAAGACCAGCGGTGCCGGTTCTGCGCGATCGAGGAGTCGCTGACGGCGGGCAGCACGGTCGCGGCGAAGACGCCTGCGCAGCTCGCCGAGGTGGCGGCGGCCGCGGTTCGGCTGGACGGGGTGCGGCAGCTTGTGATGACCACCGGCACGACGGCGGGCCCGGATCGGGGCGCGCGGCACCTGGCCCGGTGCGTGCGGGCGGTGGCGGAGGCCGTGCCCGACCTGCCCATCCAGGTGCAGATCGAGCCGCCAGGAGACCTGTCGGTCATCGCCGATCTGCGCGACGCCGGCGCGACCGCGATCGGCATCCACGTGGAGTCGATGGACGACGACGTTCGCCGACGGTGGATGCCGGGCAAGTCGACCGTGCCGCTAGCCGAATACGAGCGAGCGTGGGACGAGGCGGTCCGGGTGTTCGGCTGGAACCGCGTGTCGACGTACCTGCTGATTGGGCTGGGCGAGTCGGCCGATGACCTGGTGCTGGCCGCCTCGTCGTTGATCGAGCGCGGCGTGTACCCGTTCGTTGTCCCGATGCGCCCGATGGCGGGCACCCTGGCACGGCGCGACGGCGCGACATCGCCACCGCTGTCGCTTGTCGCGGACGTGACCGCGCGGGTCGCGGAACTGCTGCGCGCGGCTGGGATGGCGGGCGCGGACCAGGGCGCCGGGTGCGCCGCCTGCGGCGGCTGCTCAGCCCTGGCGGCGGCGGGAGGATGACGCGGGTGACGATGCCAGATGTGCTCGCGCTGCTCGGCGACAAGGCGACCGGGGAGCGGCTGCCGCCCTTCGAGATCTCCCCCGCAGAAGACGACGCCGCGTCGATCGCCTCCTACCACTGGCTGCGCCGGAACGTGTTCGTCGAGGAGCAGGGGCTGTTCGAGCGTGACGACCGCGACGACTTCGACGACGACCCGCGGACCGTGGGGCTGCTCGCCCGCGACGGCGCCGGCGCGGTCGTCGGCGGCGTTCGGCTGCACCCGGCGGTGCCTGGCGGCCCCGACATCGGCTGGTGGTACGGCTCACGGCTGGCCGTGTACCCGGAAAGCCGGCACGGACGATCAAAAGACTCACAACCACCATCGCGAACGGACCGGGCTGACTCTGTCGGGCCAGCCTTGATCCAGGCGGCGTGTGCGTACGCCGAGGCGGCCGGGGCGCTGCGGTTCGAGGCGACCGTGCAGACGGGGAACGAACGGATGTTCCGGCGCCTTGGATGGGATTCGGTGCGGCCGACTCTGCTAGCGGGGCAGCCGCACGTGCTGATGCGCTGGCCGATCGGGCGGATCGCGGCGCTGGCCGCCGCCACCAAGAGCGCACTTGGACCGCTGCTGGCCGGGCTGCCCGCGCCCCCGGCCGGGTTCGGCGGGGATGACGGCGCGCCGGTGCCCGGCTCCGACCTGATAGCGGCCTGCGACGCGATCTTGCCGTCGATGGTCGAGCGCGACCCGGCCTGGGCCGGCTGGTGCGGCGTGCTGACAAACCTGAACGACCTGGCCGCGATGGGCGCCGAGCCGGTCGGCCTGCTAGACACGGTCGCGGCGCGAGATGCCGCCCGCGCCGGGCAGATTCTGGCCGGCCTGCGGGCCGCGTGCCTCGCCTACGACGTGACCGTGCTGGGCGGCCACACCCAGCTCGGCGTGGCCGCGGCGCTGTCGGTCACGGCGCTGGGCCGCGCGGCGCGCCCGATCCCGGGAGGCGGCGGCCGACCGGGGCACCGGATCCGGTTGACCGCCGACACCGGCGGCGGCTGGCGGCCCGGATATCACGGAAGGCAGTGGGATTCCACCACCCATCGCCGTACCCCCGAGCTGCGCGCCATGCTCGGCTCGGTGGCGGCTGCCGCCCCGGCCGCGGCGAAGGACGTGTCGATGGCCGGCGTCGCCGGGACGCTCGGAATGCTGGCCGAGGCCAGCGGCTGCGCCGCCGTGCTCGAGGTGGCGAAGGTGCCCAGGCCCGCGGGTGCGGGCGTGGCTGACTGGCTGGCCTGCTTTCCTGGATTCGCTATGCTCACCGCGGACCAGCCGGGTGCGGCGCAGCCGCCGGCCGGACCCGCGGTCAGCGCCGAGTGCGGCGAGCTCACCGTCGGCCGCGGGGTCACGCTGCGCTGGCCGGACGGAGAACAGACATCCGTGATCAGCGGACCGGTGACCGGCCTGGGGCCGGCATGAAGCGAGCGGGAGACACCTCATGAGCGCGTTGCGGATGGCGGCGGTCGCGGCGCCGTTCGGCCGGAACCTCGAGGAGGATTTCTCCCGGATCGCCCGGCTGATCGCCACGGCCCGGACGGCGGGAGCCGGCCTGCTGGCCCTGCCGGAGGCATGCCTCGGGGGTTACCTCGCCGATCTGGATGGCGCGGCCGAGGGACCGCCGGCGCTCACACCTGACGGCCCGGAGATCCGGCGGCTGGCCGCGCTCGCCGGTGACATGGTGGTGTGCGCCGGCTACTGCGAAGCGGTCGGTGAGAAACGGTATAACAGTGCGGTGTGCGTTACGGGCGACGGTATTCTCGGCCAGCACCGCAAGGTGCATCAGCCGCTCAGTGAGGACAGCAGCTACGCGGCTGGCCGCGGTTTCGGCGCGTTTGACACACCCGTCGGGCGGATCGGGATGATGATCTGTTACGACAAAGCGTTTCCTGAATCGGCGCGGGCGCTGGCGCTCGACGGGGCGGAGATACAGGTGTGCATATCAGCGTGGCCGACCAGCCGGACCAACCCGGCTGCCGACCTGGCCGACGACAGGTGGACCCGCCGGTTCGACTTGTTCGATCAGGCCAGGGCGCTGGAGAATCAGGTGGTGTGGCTGTCGGCTAATCAGTCAGGATCGTTCGGCTCACTGCGTTTCGTCGCGAGCGCCAAGGTGGTGGGGCCCGGCGGTGACGTACTGGCCTCGACCGGCACCAGCGAGGGCATGGCCGTGGCTGAGCTGGATGTCCGGTCCGCGCTCGAGGCGGCGCGACGCTCGATGGGGCACCTGCGGGACCGCCGGCCAGACGCTTACCAGCCAGGGGCCGGCGCGGCGGAGCGGCTTCCGGCCGGTTTCGCCAGCGGCGGGAGGTGAATAAGACGATCGTGCGGATCGCGGCGGCCGCGGCTCATTTCGGCCGCGATCTGGAGTTCGACCTGGCCCGCATCGGCAAGCTGATCGACGACGCCCGCCGGGCCGGCGCCGGCTTGCTGGTGCTGCCCGACGCGGCGCTTGGCGGCTACGTGACCGACCTGCGCCATCCAGACCCCGAAGCGCTGCCACCGCAGCTCGCGGCCGACGATCCGCTGCTCAAACGGGTGGCCGCGCTGGCCGGCGACATGGTGGTGTGCGTGGGCTTCTGCGAGGCGGAGGGCTCCGCACGGTATAACGCGGCGGCCTGCCTGAGCGGTGACGGGTTCCTCGGCGGCCACCGGAAGGTGCATCTGCCGGCCGGCGAGGTCACGGCGTATTCGGCGGGGAACAGGTTCGACGCTTTCGACACCCCGGTCGGCCGGATCGGCATGCTCATCGACTACGACAAGACCTTCCCCGAGTCTGCCCGGAGCCTGGCGCTGGACGGCGCCCAGATTATCGCGTGCCTGTCCGCCTGGCCGGCCAGCATCACCGACCGGGCGGCGAAGGTCACCCAGGACCGGCAGGCCCGGCTCTTCGACCTGTACGACTGCGCCCGCGCCGCCGAGAACCAGGTCGTGCTCGCCTCGTCTAATCAGACCGGGGCCATGGGGGGCATGCGGTTCCTCGGGCAGGCGAAGGTGGTCGGGCCTGGCGGGAACATCCTGGCCCGGACCTGGTCCAAGGCCGGGCTGGCCGTCGCGGAGCTCGACGTGGCCGCGGAGATCGAGCGCGCCCGGCGGGTGCTGCGGCACCTCAGCGAGCGCAGGCCCGCGACCTATCGCAGCGCGGAGACCTGATGCCGAGCGGAGACCTGTTGGCCGGACGTCCGCTGTCTATTGCGCTGCTGACGTATTCCACCAGGCCGCGCGGCGGGGTGGTGCATACGCTCGCGCTCGCCGAGGCGCTGGCGGCGAACGGTCAGCAGGTCAGCGTCTGGACCCTGGGACGCGGTGGGGACAGCGGGTTCTTCCGGCCGGTCGACCCGGCGGTGCGGTTGCGCGTCGTCCCCTTTCCCGACGCCGAGGAGGAAAGCGTCGGGGCACGTGTGCTGCGGTCCATCGCCGTGCTGCGCGCGGCGTTCGGTCCCGGCGGTTACGACATCGTGCACGCGCAGGACTGCATCAGCGCCAACGCGGCCCGCCGCTGCCTGCGGACCGTTCACCACATCGACCACTTCACCACGCTTGAGCTGGCTCGCTGCCACGAGCGGGCTATCCGTGAGCCGTTGCGGCACGTGTGCGTGTCCGCTGCGGTTGCGGCCGAGCTGCGGCAGGGGTGGGGCATCGCGGCTGAGGTGATTCCCAACGGCGTGGACGCGGCCCGTTTCGCCGCCGCGGCGGCCCCGGCGGCGGCCGCGGAGCGCCAGCGCTGGCGGGACAGGTTCGGGCGGTTCGTGCTGGCCGTCGGCGGGATCGAACCCCGGAAGGGCTCACTCGAGCTGCTGGAGGCCTGGGCCCGGCTGCGAGCCCGCGAGCCGGACGTCCGGCTGGTGGTGGCCGGCGGCGAGACGTTGTTCGACTACCGGCCCTATCGGGCACAGTGGGAGGCCCGCGCCGCGGAGCTCGGCCTGGACCCGGTGGTCCTCGGGCCGGTCGACCACGACGAGCTGCCGGGCCTGGTGGCCGCGGCTGACGTGTTCGCGTTTCCGTCAACACGCGAAGGGTTTGGGCTGGCGGCCATGGAGGCGCTGGCGGCCGGGGTTCCGGTCGTGGCCAGTGACCTGCCGGTGCTGCGTGAGGTGTTCGGCGGCGCCGTTCGGTTCGCGGCCGGGACCGATCGCTTCGCGGACGGGCTGCGCGAGGCTCTCGGCCGTCCCGATCCACGCCGGCGAGCGGCCGGGCAGGCACTGGCGGCCCGGTACACCTGGCAGGCGGCGGCCGAACGCCACCTCGACGTGTACCGGGACGTTGTCCGCCACGGCACCCTCAGCGCGGCGTCGGGGAGCTGACGGCGATTTCGCGGCTTCGGTGCAGGCTTGGCCGGGCGCCGGCATCTGGGCAACTCCGCCATTATCACTAAACGCTGTAGGATAAGCGCTCTTCGTAGCAAAGGCGAGAACGGAGGCGGAAGTGCGGGACGCTGCTCCCCCGACGCCGCGGCCAGCTGAGCCAGACGCCACGGCAGGCGCGACACCGAGCCCGGCGGCGATGGACGCGCAAGCCGCCCGCCTGCTGGCGGAACTGGCGCGCCGCATCGCCTCGAGCCTGGATCTACGGCAAACCCTGCAGGTCGTGGTGCAGGCCGTAGTGGATCAGCTGGGATTCGGCTGTGCTCTGGTGAACATGGTGCGACCCGGCGACATGTGCGAGGTCGTGGCGATAGCGGGACCGGAAGAAGCCACCCGGGCGCTGCTCGGCGCACGCGCATCGGTGGCGTCCTGGCGTAAGCTGCTCGCCAGCTGTGAACCCTGGGGTGACCTGCGGTTCCTTGACCACCGCAGCGACCAGAGCGACGCCAGGCCCATCCCGGGCTGGGTACCGCCGATCGAGCCGAGCGACGCCCCGGACGCCTGGCACCCGGACGATATCCTGCTCGCCCCGCTGCACGCGCCGGACGGCGCGCTCATCGGCGTGCTGAGCGTGGATATGCCCCTCGACGGCCGCCGCCCGGACCGGCAGCGCCGCCAGCTGCTTGAGCAGTTCGCCATCCATGCGGCGCTGGCGATCGAGAACTCGCGCGTGCACACGCTGGTGGCGGACTCCGAGCAGCTGTTCCGCGCCATGTTCGACCGCTCGCCGATCCCCATCGCGCTGCTGACCGAGGATCAGCGCATCACCAGGGTCAATGCCGCCTGCCAGCAGCTCCTTGGCCGCAGCGCCGCCGAGTTGCTAGGCCGTCCGGTGCCCGAATTCAGCCGGCCGGGTCCCGCCGTCGGCAGGCGCCGGACCGACGCCGACGCCAGCGCGCGTGAGCCGTACGAGATCCGCTTCACCCGGCGCGACGGCAGCGAGGTCTGGGGCCGCGTCAACTCAACGCTGCTGGCGGCCGAGACCCGCGACGGCCCGAGCCTGTTCCTCACCCAGATCGAGGACATCACCATGCTGAGGACGATGCAGGCGCGTTTCGCGCATGCGGCCACGCATGACCGGCTCACCGGGCTGGCCAACCGCGCGCTGGTGCTGGACCGGCTCGCGGCGGCGCTAGCGGCAGCGCAGCAGGAGGTCGGCCGGGTCGCCGTGCTGTTCTGCGATCTCGACCACTTCAAGCAGGTCAACGACACGTTCGGACATGCCGCGGGCGATCAGCTGCTGGTCAAGGTCGGGCGGCGGCTGGCGCGGATGGCCAGAGAGCAGGACACGGTGGGCCGGTTCGGGGGCGATGAGTTCATCATGATCGGCCGCCCGGTGCCGTCTGAGACCGAGGCGGCCAGCCTGGCGGCGCGGGTGATGCGCACCGTCCAGCAACCGGTCAGGCTAGCCGGCCGGCCGGTGCTGCCCTCGCTGTCGATCGGGGTCGCGCTGTCCGCGCCGCACGACGACGCCGGCTCCGTGCTCGCCACGGCCGACCGGGCCCTCTACGCGGCAAAAGCCGCCGGGCGCGGCCGGTGGCAGCTCGCCGCGGACGGCCCGGAGCTGGCACCACGGCCCGTTCGGGAAAATGATCTTTCTCCAGACTGAACGGGCACGCTACCAGCGACCGGGCCGAAACATGTGTTCGATTCCAATCGCCGGGTAGGGGAGCGTGCGACCCGCCTCGGGCCGGGGCACGCCGCAACGCGGCTGAGCCGGCCGGCCCGGAAGGCGGCCGTTCGGCGCGCTCCGGCGCCGCGCACGGCATGATGCCGTGATCAGCTTTCCCGATTACCCGATGAGCATTTCCGATAATGCGGTGCGTTTCGGCAGGCGGGACCCCGCGTCCGCAATGTATACGATGTCACGTCGGTGCAATCGCCGGTAGCTCGCATACTCTTCTCTTACATAGCGAGTTCGTTCCGTCACGGAAACGAACTCGTAACGCAGCGCCGGGGAGACGCTGCGGGGAGGGGACCCATGAGTGCAGCCAGCCTGAGCGGTATCCGGGCATCTCCCGGCGGACCGCCCGGCCGCCACGATCCGTTCGCCGCCGACACCGAACGCGCCCTCGACGCGCTCCGGATGCACTGGGGCGACGCCTACGTCATCGACGTCGACAGAGCCGGCCGGTGGTGGGCGCTTCGCCGTGACGGCCTGGCCGCCCCGTCCGGCGAGGGTCAGGACCAGCTCCTGGCCCTGATGGCCGAGGACTACGCCGCCAACCCGGTGGAGCTCCGGTGACCGCCGGGGGCTGGGCCGGCCGCCTGGCCGAGACGGCGCAGTGGCCGCGGCGGGACGAATTCGAGCAGGCCCACCCGGATGCGAGGTTCTACCGCGTCGGGGTCATGACCCAGGCCTACGTGCCGTTCGGCGTCGATGACAGCGTCACGGTCACCCGGGCGACCCTCGGTGATGTCCTCGACGCTCTCGGGGAGATCTTCGACCCGGGCNNCCGTCGGCGACCTCGATCCGTATCACGGTGCCCTGCATCGGGGCGCTGACCACATCGCCGGCCGCCTGCCCGGCTCGCTCCAGCTGCTCGCGGGCCTGCTGGCGCGCGAGCACCAGGGGCCCTTCGCGGGCCCCGGTCAGGCCAGGTACGCCGGCGCTGAGCCAGCGGCGGCCGATGCGGATCGGCACCCGGTCATCGTCCGGGTCCGCCGCGCCGGAGGACCCGGCGGCGGCCGCGGCGGGCCGGTAGTCCTGCTCGATCCAGCTGGTGTGGACGGCGAAGCCGTCCGGGCCGTCGCCGGTGTAAGCAGGCTCGGTCAGCACCGCCCGCAGGAACGGCAAGGTCGTGCGCACACCCGCTACGTCGAACTCGCCGAGGGCGCGGCGGGCCCGCTCCAGGGCCTGCGGACGGTCGCGTCCGGTGACGATCAGCTTGGCCAGCAGCGAGTCGAACTGGCCGCCGACCACCTGGCCGGCCTCGACGCCGGCGTCCACCCGTACTCCCGGTCCGCCCGGCGGGCGGAAGCGGGTGATCGTCCCGGTGGACGGGGCGAAGCCGCGGTCCGGGTCCTCGGCGTTGATCCGGAACTCGATGGCGTGCCGCCGCGGCGGGAGGTATTCGGAGTCGCCGGCGGGCCGTCCGGTCGCGGTGGCCAGCGGGTGCCCGGCCGCGATCAGCAGCTGAGCCCGGACCAGGTCGACGTCGGTGGTCTCCTCGGTCACTGAGTGCTCGACCTGCAGGCGGGTGTTGACCTCGAGGAACGACAGCTGGCCCGCGGGTGAGAGCAGGAACTCGACGGTCCCGGCGTTGACGTAGCCCGCCTCGCGGCAGATGGCGGCGGCACTGCGCCGCAGTTCGGCCTGCTGGGCCGGGGTGAGGAACGGCGCGGGCGCCTCCTCGACCAGCTTCTGGTACCGGCGCTGCAGCGTGCAGTCGCGGGTCCCCGCCACCAGGACATCACCGCGGGTGTCCGCCAGCACCTGCGCCTCCACGTGCCGACCGCGTTCGACGTAGGCCTCGACGAAACACTCGCCCCGGCCGAACGCGGCGCTGGCCTCGCGGACCGCGGCGTCGAACAGGCCGGCGACCTCGCCGAGCTCGCGGGCGATCCGCAGGCCGCGGCCGCCGCCGCCGTGCGCCGCCTTGATCGCGACCGGCAGCCCGTGCCGTTCGGCGAAGCTCACTGCCTCGGCAGCGTCAGCGACGGCGTGCGGCGTGCCCGGTACCAGCGGCGCGCCCACCCGGGCGGCGATCGCCCGGGCCTGTACCTTGTCTCCCAGCGCGCGGATAACGTCCGGCGGCGGGCCGATCCAGGTCAGCCCCGCGTCGAGCACGGCGCGGGCGAACTCGGCGTTCTCGGCCAGGAAGCCGTAACCGGGATGGACGGCGTCGGCCCCGGCCTGTTCGGCGGCGGCGAGCAGCCTGGCCATGTCGAGATAGGTGCCGGCCGCGCTGGTTCCCGGCAACGGCACGGCCTCATCGGCCAGCCGGGCGAAGGGCGCGCCGGCGTCGGGACCGGCGTAGACCGCGATACTGGCCAGGCCCGCGTCGCGGCAGGCCCGCACCACCCGCAGCGCGATCTCGCCGCGGTTGGCGATGAGCACCCGTTTGAACTCGGTGATCCCCGGTGAGGTCACGGCGCCGCCGGTCCCGGGGCCGGAACCGGTTCCGGGACCGGTTCCGGGACCCGGGCCAGCACGGCGCGGGCGATCCGCACGTGCACGTCGTCGACCATCTGACCGTCGAGCACGCCCACGCCGGCCTCGCCTGCCGCGAGCACCGCGCGGGCGTGGGCCAGTTCCTCCGGCGTGGGCGTGAACGCCTGGTGGGCCAGCTCGACCTGACGGGGATGGATGCAGATCTTGCCCTGGTAGCCCAGGCCCCGGCCGCCGCGCGCGTCGGCCAGGAAGTGCTCGTCGTCGGCCAGGTCCATGACGGCCTGGTCCACGGCGGGAATCCCGGCGAGGCGGGCGGCCAGGCACACCTGGCTCCGCGCGTACAGCACCTCCGTGCCGCCGGGGCTGCGCTGGCCGCCGACGTCGGCGATGTAGTCCTCGGCACCGAAGTACGCGGCGCTGAGCCCGCCGGCCAGCAGCACCCGGGCATCGGCGACGCCGAGCGCGGTCTCGAGGCCGGCCACGACCAGCGCGTCCGGCCAGGAGTGCCCGGCCAGCGCCTGCCGCACCTGGTCCAGCTGCTCCGCCGTGTCCAGCTTCGGCACCACGATGCCGGCCGCGGCGCAGCCCGCCGCGGCCGCGATATCGCCGGCGAACCAGGACGTGCCGACCGGGTTGACCCGGATCAGCACCGTGCTCGGACCGGGCCGCTCCAGCGCGTCGATCGCCGCCATGGCCACGGGCCTGGCGTCCGCCTTGTCGGCGGCCGCGACCGCGTCCTCGAGGTCGACCACCGCCACATCCGGGGCGAAGCGGGGAATCTTCGCGATCCGGTCGGCCCGGGTGGCGGGCACGAACATCAGGCTGCGGACCCGCGTCAGTACCGTCATGAGGCGCTCAGCCCTGTTCCGGCGCTAGGTTCCGGATCGGGCCGGCAGCGCATCAGGGCCGCCCGCACGGCCAGGCAGACCGTCTTCCCGCGCTGGTTGATGCCGTGGTGCTCGAAGGTCACGATGCCGGTACCGGGCCGCGACCGCGACCGGCGCGCCTCGACCACGTCGGTCAGCACGTGGATGGTGTCCCCGGCGAACACCGGAGCCGGGAAATCCACCCGGGAGAAGCCGAGGTTGGCGACGGTGGTACCCAGGGTCAGTTCGGGCACGGCCAGGCCGACGACCAGGCCGAGCGTGAACAGGCTGTTCACCAGCGGCCGGCCGAATTCGGTGGTGGCCGCGAACTCCGCGTCCAGGTGCAGCGGCTGGGGATTCATGGTCATCGTGGTGAACAGCACGTTGTCCGTCTCGGTGACCGTNNCGCGCCCGCGCCCGCGGCCGGGGCCGGCGCCGGGGCGGGGGCCGGCGGGCTGGAGCCGACCGCCTGCTGCACCGCCTGCTGCACCGCCTCCAGGCCGGCCACGTCGTCCATGGCGCTGGTGTCTCCCTGCGGCGCGCCGTGCTCGACGACGTCCCGGAGCAGTCGCCGCATGATCTTGCCGGTCCGGGTCTTCGGCAGCGCCGAGGTGAGGTGGACCGCGCCGAGCCGCGCGTAGCCGCCCAGCTGGGAGGCCACCTGGTCGGACACTTCCTGCTTGACCTGGCCCGGGTCCGCGCCGTCGAGCAGGGTGAGGAAGCCGACCGGCACGGTGCCCTTGGTCGCGTCGAAGACGCCGACGACCGCGGCCTCGGCGACCTGCGGGTGCGCGGTCGCGATGGCTTCGATCTCCAGCGTGGAGATGCGGTGCGCGGCCACGTTGATCACGTCGTCGGCCCGGCCGAGCACCCACAGGTGACCGTCGTCGTCCAGGACGGCCTCGTCGTTGGTGCAGTAGCAGCCGGGGAACCGGCTGAAGTACGCGTGCTGGTAGCGCCCGGGGTCATCCCAGACGGTGCGCGCGAGGGTGGGGAACGGCTGGGTCAGCACGAGGTTCCCCTTCGTGCCCGGCGGCACCGGCTTGCCGTTGTCGTCCACGATCTCGTAGACGTGCCCGGGTACCGCGGTGCCGGTCGAGCCGGGCTTCAGCGCCTCGACCCCGGCGACCGGATAGGTCCAGGTCGAGCCCGTCTCGGTCTGCCCGTAGGCGTTGACGACGGGGACGCCGCCGCCGATGTGCGTGGTCGCCCAGGTGAACGTGTCGCCGTCGAGCGGCTCGCCCTGGACGGTGACCAGCTTCAGGTCGGGCAGCGGGTGGGCGGCGGCCAGGTCGTCGCCGTACTTGCGCAGCATCCGCAGCAGCGTGGGCGCCCCCAGCACCTTGGTGACATGGTGCTTCTCGCAGATCTCGTAGAAGCGGGCACTGGTGGGGGTGTCCATGGCCCCCTCGAAACAGGCCACGGTCATGCCGTTGGCCAGTCCGCCGACGACGGCCTGGATCGGGAACGTCAGCCAGCCGACGTCGGCCGCCACCCAGTAGACGTCGCCGTCTTCCGGGCCGACCTGCCAGCGGACGTTGGCCCAGGTGCCGATCAGGAAGCCGGCCACGCTGTGCACGACCCCCTTCGGCCGGGCCTCGGTACCGCTGGTGAAGATCAGGAAGGCCGGGTCGTTCGCCTCCAGCGGGACGGCCGGGGTCCCCTCCGGCGCCAGGGCGAGGGCGTCGGCATAGGAGATCTCGCCGTCGGCCAACGGCACGCCGCGCCCGGTGCGATCCACCACGATCGTGTGCTCGACGGTGCCGGCCTGGCCGCGGGCGGCGCGTAGCGTCTCCAGCAGCGGCGTGAGCTTGCCGCGCCGGTAGGACGCGTCGAGGACGAGCACCGCCTTGGCCCGGGAGGCCTCCAGCCGGGACCGCACCGCGTCCGGGCCGAATCCGGAGAACAAGATGGTGTAGATGGCGCCGATCCGGTTGCACGCGTGCACGGCGGTGAACGCCTCGATCGCGTTGGGCATGTAGATCGCGACCACGTCCCCCTTGGTCACGCCGAGGCTGGCCAGGGCGCCGGCCAGCCGGCTGACCTCATCAGCGAGCTCGGCGTAGCTGACGGTGCGGACGTCGCCCGGTTCGCCTTCCCAGATGACGGCGGTCTTGCCCGCGGTCGCCGGGTCCTGCGCCCAGCGGTCCACGCAGTTGTCCGCGACGTTCATCTGGCCGCCGCCGAAGTAGGTGAAGTCGCCGAGCTCGCCGGTCCGGACGGTATCCCACGGTCGCATCCAGCGCTGCTGCTCCGCGACCCAGGCCCAGTAGGCGTCCGGGCTCTGCTCGTGCCGGGAGCGGGCGATGCGCAGCAGGTCAGCCTGCGCGGGCGAACGCCACTGCTCGCGCAGCGGTTGCAGGGGCGTAGCCAGCAGCTGGCTCAGGTTGTCTGCCATAGACATCCTTCCGGAATGGGCACTCGGTGGGTGGGCGCCGCGGCCGCATGTTTCACGTGTATCAGACCGGGCTGATGTGATGATGCCGTCGCGGCGGCCTGCGAGTCCAGTGCTCGGCGTCGGCGAGACGGGTAATGAGCTCCGCACGCAGGTCCGCGGGCTCCACGACGGCGTCGACCACGAGCTCGCTCGCGAGCCGCAGCAGGTTGATGTCCGCCTGCTGCTCGGCCAGGCGCGCGCTGATGAAGGCGGCGCGCTGGTCCGGCTCGCCGATGTCGGCGATCTTCTTCGCATACATCGCGTTGACCGAGGCTTCGGCCGCCATCGGGCCGATCGACGCGGTCGGCAGGGCGATCGACGCGCGCGGCTCGAAGCCCGGAGCGCACATCGCGTAGTACCCGGCCGCGTAGCTCTTGCGCAAGATGACCGAGAACTTCGGCACTTCGGCGCTGGCCATCGCGGTGATCATCTTCGCGCCATGGCGGATGATGCCCTGCCGCTCGACAGCCGCGCCCACCATGAAGCCGGGCACGTCGTGCAGGAAGATCAGCGGCACGTTGAAGGCGTCGCACATGGTAATGAACCGGGCCGCCTTATCGGCGGAGTCCACGAAGATCGCCCCACTGCGGACCTGGGACTGGTTGGCGACCAGGCCGACGACCCGGCCGTCCAGGCGGGCCAGCCCGACCACGATCTCCTCCGCCCAGCGCGGCTTGATCTCGAAGAACGAGCCCGCGTCGACCAGCCGGTCGATGACCTCGCCGACGTCGTAGCCCGCCGAGGGCGACGCGGGGATCACGCCGTCCCAATCGGCGCGGGCCGGGTCCGCCGCGGCGGCGGCCGGCGGCCGCTGCTCCCAGCTGTCCGGGAAGTAGCTCAGCAGCAGGCGGGCCGCGGCGATGGCTTCCCAGTCCGAGCCGAAGACCTCGTCCGCGCAGCCGGAGACGGTGGCGTGCATGACCGCACCGCCCATCTCCTCCAGCGTGGTCCGCTCCCCGGTAACCTTCTCCGCGACGCGCGGGGACGCCAGGTACATCGACGCATTGCCCTCCACCATCCCGACCCAGTCGGTGAAGGCGGGCATGTACGCGCCGCCGGCCGCGGACGGGCCGAGCAGGCAGCAGAGCTGCGGCACCCGGCCGGACAGGGCGACCTGCAGCTGGAAGATGCGCGACGCGCCGCGGCGGTCGGAGAAGAAGCCGAGCTGGTCGGTCAGCCGGCCGCCAGCGGAGTCGACCAGGTAGATCACCGGCAGCAGGTCGCGATCGGCCCGTTCCAGGATCCGGACCTGCTTCTCGCAGGTCAGCCTGCCCCAGGAGCCCGCTTTGACGGCGAAGTCGTGCGCGATGACGGCGACCGGCCGGCCGTCAATACGACCCACTCCGGTGCGGACGCCGTCGGCGGGCAGGCCTTCGGCTGCCGCGTTCGCGAGCAGGCCGTCCTCCCGCCAGCTGCCCGGGTCGAGCAGCACCGCCAGCCGGTCGGCGACCGGCAGCTTGTCCGGCCAGCGCCCCGCGTCGTTGCCCCGTCGGGCCGCCGCGAGGCCGGCCCGGACCGCGTCCGCGGCGTCCGCCGCGGCGGGACCTGGGGTCGCGTCGGTCCTTGGGGTCGCGCCGGTCCCGTCGGCCGGGGCCGGCGGCGGTGGCGCGCCGGTGTCCGCCGCGGTCACTCAGGAAGTCCCTTGGCCAGGATCTCGAGCTGGATCTCGTCGGTGCCGCCGCCGATGCGCAGCACGCGGGCGTCACGGAAGTGCCGCGCGACCGGGGTCTCCTCCAGGAAGCCGCTGCCGCCGAAAAGCTGGACGCACTCGTCCACGATGTGGTTGGCCGCGATCGCCGCGTGGTACTTGGCCATGGCGACCGACGTGGCGGCCTCCGGGTGACCGGCGTCCAGGCGGGCCGCCGCCCGGTAGGTGAGCAGGCGGGCCGCCTCCAGCTCGACCGACATGGCGGCGAGCCGGTGCCGGGTCGCCTGCAGCTGGATGAGCGGCGAGCCGAACACCTCGCGGTCGCGGGCGTAGGTGGTGGCGGCCTGCAGGCACTCGGCCGCGTGGCCCACGCCCATCCCGGCCAGGGTCAGCCGTTCCAGCTGGAAGGCCGACATGATCTGCTGGAAGCCGCGGTTCTGCTCGCCGAGCACGGCGTCGCTGCCGACCAGGCAATCCGACAGGATCACCTCGCGGGTATCCGAGCCGTGCCAGCCCATCTTGCGCAGCGGCTGGCCCACGGACAGTCCGGGGTTGCCGGCCTCCACGATGAAGGTGGTGATGCCGCGGTGCCCGTCGGGCCCGGTGCGGGCGGCGACCACGAATACGTCAGCGATCCCGGCGTTGGTGATGAACATCTTGGTGCCGTCGAGGCGGAAGCCCCCGTCGACCGC
>PMOU01000095.1:14912-22656 GCA_003161205.1 Actinomycetota bacterium
CGCTGGGCCGCGGTGCCGAAGTGCGCGATGTGCGGCGTCGACATGTAGCCGGTCACCAGCGCGGTGACGGCGATGCCGCCGCTGGCCCTGGCCAGTTCCTCGGACAGCACGACAATGGCGAGCGAGTCGCCGCCGCCGCCTCCGTCGGCCTCGCCGATCGCCAGCCCGAGCAGGCCGGCGCTGCCCATCTCCTTCAGCAGTGCCGCGGGCGGACGGCCCGCTGCCTCGGACTCATCGACCACCGGGCGCACATGACGGTCGACGAAGGCCCGGACGCTGGCCCGGAACTCTTCGTGCTCGTCGTCAAGTTCCCAGCTGGTAGCAGCGGTCATAATAAGGACTCCTCGCATCAGGCGGGCGACGGTGGCGCTGAGCGCTCAATCCTACTAATGAATGTTCATTAGTAGCGTATGCTGCTGGCCGTGGAGAGGTCAACCGCAGCGAACCGCGGCACCGTGCTCGAAGCGGCCTGCCAGCTGTTCGCCGATCACGGCTACCGCGGCACCTCGATGAAGGACATCGCCACCGAGCTCGGGGTCCGGGCGCCGAGCCTGTACAACCACGTCGCGTCCAAGCAGGACATCCTGTACGAGATCATGGACAAGGCGATGGACCGCGCCATCGCCGCGCTCGACGAAGCCCTGGCCGGAGTCGACGACGTCGCCGAGCAGCTGCGCCGGGCCACCGAATCGCTCGTGCTGGACTTCCTGCGCTATCCGGCCGAGGTGACGGTCTGCAACAACGAGGTCCGCAGCCTGGACCCCGGCCACCGGCTCGCGATCGTGGCCAAACGGGACAGCTACGCAGCGCGGGTGCGCGACATCATCGAGCTAGGCTGCCGCTGCGGCCGGTTCCGCACGAAGACGCCGCAGCTCGCCGCGTTCGCCGTCCTGGAGATGGGGAACGGCGCCAAATCCTGGTTCAAGCCCAGCGGCCGCTACCCGGACACCTACGTAGCCGGCGAGTACGGCGAATTCGCCCTGCGGGTCGTCGGCTGTGCGGACTGAGCGGTGCGGACCGAGCGGTGCGGACCGAGCGGCGCGGACCGAGCGGCGTTGACGGGGCGGGCCGGTGCCGGCGCCCGGTACGGTGAGACGGTGATCAGGCCCAGCCTTCCGCTGACTGAATCCGCGATGCCCGCGGGCCAGCAGCCCGAGTGGCCCGACCGCGGCCGCCTGGACGCGGTGACCAGCGAGCTGGCCGGGCTGCCGCCGCTCGTCTTCGCCGGGGAGTGCGAGCTGCTGACCGAACGGCTGGCCGCGGTGACGCGGGGAGAGGCCTTCGTGCTGCAGGGCGGTGACTGCGCGGAGACGTTCGAGGGCGCGACCGCCGCGGCCGTCCGGGCCAAGCTGCAGACGCTGCTGCAGATGGCGCTGGTGCTCACCTACGGGGCGAGCGTGCCCGTCGTCAAGATCGCGCGGATGGCCGGCCAGTTCGCCAAGCCCCGGTCCCGGCCAGCCGAGACGCGCGAGGGCGTCGAGTTGCCTGCCTACCGCGGCGACGCGGTCAACGGCTTCGATTTCACCCCGGCGGCGAGGACCCCTGACCCGGGCCGGCTGCTGCGCGCCTACCAGTGCTCCGCGGTCACTCTCAACCAGTGCCGCGCCTTTACCACCGGCGGTTACGCGGACCTGAACCGGGCCCACGGCTGGAACCAGGACTTCGTCCGGGACAGCCCGTCGGGGCAGCACTACGAACGGCTGGCCGATGAGATAGACCGCGCCCTGGCGTTCATGCGCGCCTGCGGCGCCAATCCGGCCGAGCTGCGCTCGGTGGAGCTTTACACCAGCCACGAGGCTCTGCTGCTCGACTATGAGCGGGCGTTGACCAGGTCCGATCCGGACTCCGGGCGACGCTATGACGCGTCCGCGCACTTCCTGTGGGTCGGCGAGCGCACCCGCGCTCTCGGCGGTGCGCACATCGACTTCGCCCGGAGCATCGCCAACCCCATCGGGGTCAAGCTCGGCCCGTCCGCCACCCCCGACGAAGTCCTCGCGCTCGCGGCGGCACTCAACCCCGCCGGGGAGCCCGGGCGGCTCACGTTCATCAGCCGGATGGGCGCCGGCCGGGTCCGTGATCTGCTTCCGCCGCTGATCGAGGCGGTGTCCCGGGCCGGGACGCCGGTCGCCTGGGTCTGCGATCCGATGCACGGCAACACCTTCGAGGCGCCCAGCGGTCACAAGACGCGCCGGTTCGACGACGTCCTGGCGGAGGTGGACGGGTTCTTCGACGTGCACCGCAAGCTCGGCACCCATCCCGGCGGCATCCACATCGAGTTCACCGGCGACAACGTGACCGAGTGCGTCGGCGGCAGCTACCAGATCGCCGAAGGCGATCTGTACCAGCGCTACGAGACCGCCTGTGATCCGCGGCTCAACCGCAGCCAGTCACTCGACCTTGCCTTCACCGTCGCCGAAAGCTACCGCACGTCCCCCGCCGGACCCGTCGCTCCGTAGCAGCCGGCTTCGCCGGCTTGCTTAGCCGGTGGCACAACCCCGCCGATTTACACCGGCGACCTGGGGCATGCTGAATATTAACGTCAACGAATACTATTCTGGCAAGCCGTGACAGCCGGACCTGCGAACACCCGCACAGCGGCAATTGATGGCGCGAGCAGGATAGCGCCGAAGAGCAGGCCGCCGAGGATGTCGCTGAACCAGTGCTTACCGAGATACTCCCGGCTGTACGCCTCATTGAAAGAGAGGGCAGCCACCGCGCCGATGGCCCAGGCCTTCCCTTGGGGACTGCCACTGAACTCCCGCCAGAGCAGGTAGGCGATCAAACCATAAAGGTAAACCACACGGTCGACGCCGCCGCTGGGATACGTGCCCTCCGGGCTGCTCGGAGGGCCGAGCCGACCGAACTTGCGCTTGAGAGCGACCCTGAAATATCGCTCTACCACGAATGCGGCACCTAGCGCGGCGGGTGGCACCCATTTGCGTCGTGGCCACGCCACCGCCAGGATGGCCGCCGCGGCGCCAGCCGCGCCCCAGCTCGGCTGGCTGTTGCCAATCTTGGTGAGCCTCTCCATGACATCACCCCACCACTTCACCTGATGGTCGATGGTCCACTGGTAAATGGGCTCGTCGATCACCAGGCCATGGTTGATGACTGCCGGAGCAAGCAGTTCCATCACCTTGTATGCCAGGGCTCCGCCAGCGCCGGTAACAACGCCAATTCCGACAAGATCAGGCACCCAGTCCGGCAGCCCAGCCGGGCGGGGAATCCGTGGCCATGCTCCTCCGTCGCGCCGGGACACGACGCTGGGCGAGAGGATCGGAAAGGCACCACTAATCAGGCGCGGGACGGCCTCGGCGAGCTTAGGACATTGCTGGGGAGCGGCGGTCCGGGCGCGACCCATCCGGCTCCCTCCCTCGCGCGAAGCCCGGCGCACGGCATTTACCGTGGCTGCGGCAATTACGGCCTCTCCCGCAGGCCAGAGGCCGACGAGAAGATAACGAAGCATTCCTGCCTTCAGGTTCTTCAAACGTACTCCCATAACGTGAAGTGATCATCAGACTATACACCTGCTCAAGGCTGCCTATAGTCGATCAGGTAATTCTCTTATCTCTCCGGCAAAGCACTTACGACTGCCTGGGGCCGAGACATTTCGATGTCAGGCCGTGCCGACTCCGTCGGGGAATTACTGCCGGCCTTCCATGCCCGGTGCGTTGTAGGCGTCCGGCCCCAGAGCGTCGCAGTCGTTGGGGTTTTCATCGAGTACCGCTCGTGCCCGGCGAAGTTGGCGGCGTTGGCGTCGGCCGCGGCCGCGAGTCGCAGCCGGTGTAGTTGATCCAGCTGACAGCACTCGGACTGGGTGGCCGGGAACGCCGCGGCCGCGTCGCACAGTCCGTTGCGCGGCGTCTCCCCGACCGGCCAGCCGTTCGGGTGGTAACCGGTGGTGCCGATGTAGATCTTCGTCCACGACCAGGTCGAGCCGGCCGGCCGCAACCGATTCGCAACCGATTCGCAACCCGGCCCGCAACCGGCCTGCGGCAAATTGATCCTGCGCCTTCCTTTTTGCGCAGGTCCGCCGGCTGCTAGCGCTAACCGGGTGCTACTGGCGGCCGTTGCGCCGGCCATAGCGGGTCTGGACGCCGTGGGCGGTTACGCGCTGGTGTTTCTGGTGGCCTGTGAGTACCCGAGTCATCGATGATTCTTCCGATCAAATTGTTCGATATGTGACGAAATGTTACCAAATGTAGCTATGATCGTCCGCAAACAGAACTTACGTGAACGTGCATGTGAACGCTGTCCCAACGCTCGCGGCGGGGCGATATGGCTGGACAGGACCAATCGAGGGGTGGGTCACGGTGAGTTATACGTCAGGGCCGGCGGAAATGCAGCTGGCCGACTACACCGGGGTGCTCCGGCGCCGCTGGTGGCTGATCGCCGCCGTGGCCGTCATCGGCATGCTCGGCGGCATCGGTTACTTCAAGACCGTGCACAAGGTCTACACCGCGACCGCGTCGGTGTACGTGACCGCGTCGAGCGGAACCGCCGACCAGGTGGCCAACGGGCGCACCACGGGGACGGTCAACCTCGACACCGAGGCTCAGGTCGTGCAGTCGGCCACGGTCGCGCAGGCCGCGGCCAAGCTGATGCACACCCCGACGGTCTTGCCGCAGCTCATCAAGCGGGTGAGCGTGACGGTCCCGGCGAACTCCCAGGTGCTGTCCATCAGCTGCGAGGGATCCTCGGCGGCCGGCGCCGCGACCTGTGCGCAGTCATTCGCGCAGGCCTACCTGAACTACAGCAGCGACAGCACGACGGCCACGCTCAAGAGCCAGATCTCGGCCCTGAATTCCAATATCAATAACCTGCAGTCAAACTCGACCAAGCTGAGAGTCGCCGTCTCCAACCTGCCCAGCAACTCGGCGCAGCGGGTCACCGACAACGAACAGATAAGTACGTACCACAACGAGATCGGCTCGCTGAACGGCCAGGTCGCGTCGCTGACCGCCGAGCTGGCCAATCCCTCGGGCGGATCGATCATCAGCAACGCCACCCCGCCGGCTAGCCCATCGAGCCCGAAGGCGCTGCTCATCATCCCGAGCGGACTACTGGCCGGACTGCTGATCGGCCTCGTTCTCGCCTACATCGCGGACCGCCGGGACCGGCGGATCCACGAGCCGCGCGACGTCTCCCGGCTCAACGTGCCCGTACTGATGAGCATGCCACTGCGGAAGTTCGCGCCCGAGCTGGCGCTCGCCAGTCCCCGTTCGCAGATCGGCCGGGACTTCTCCGAGCTGGCCCTCCTGCTCACCGGCTCGCTCGGGGACGGGAACCACGTCGTCCTCGTCAGCGGCGTCTCCGCCGGTCAGGGAACCAGCCTGGTGGCGGCTAACCTTGCCGCCGCGCTGTCCCGCCTCCATCCTGACGTCACCCTGGTCTGCGCCGACCTCGAGGAATCCGTCATCCCCGAGCTGCTCGGCGTGCGGCCAGGACGCGGCCTCACCGACGTGCTGGCCGGCGACGTGCCGGCCGAAAGTGCCGGGCGCCATCCGGCCCTGGCACCGCGACTGACCGTAATCACGCCGGGTTCGGCGGGCGCGGACGATCTCCAGCAAGATGCCGTGGAGCAACTGCTGGACAGCCTGCGTAGCCAGGCCCGGTGGGTGGTCGTCGAGACGGCTCCGGCCACCTCGGGTCCTGACGTCTATACCTTCGCGCAGGCCGCCGACGCGACCATCCTGGTGGCCGAGACCCCCCGGACGGGCAGTGACCAGGTGCTGGCCAGCGTTGAGCACCTGGACAGGCTCGGCGTGACCGTGCTCGGTACGGTGCTCCTGCCGTCGCCGCGGCCGTCCGACCATCAGGGTACGCCGGTACTCGCCGCCGAGGCCAAGGTCCAGCTGGAACGCCGGACGGCCGCCGCGTTGACCGCCGGCGGCGCGCCGGAGGCCGACGAAAGCGAGGGCAACGCCAAAGCGGACGACTGGCTGTCCGGCGGACAGCCAGTAGCGGACGCCGACCGGTCCGCCAGCGCGGTCAGCGATTGGCCCGCCGCTGAAGAGGCGCCTTCATCCCTGCACGGCAGCTAAGCCCATGTCCAGACGGGGGATCGGGGTGCGGTGCGCGGTCGCCGCATCCACCTGCGGGATGATCACGGCCCTGGCCGGCTGTTCCGCGGGTACTGATGCCTCACTACGGCCGGCTGATACCAGTCCGGCCGCCGCGGCCACGCCGGCCAGTGCCGGGGCAGGCGCGGCGGCTGCCGCCGCCAGCCCCGCCAGCCCCGCCGGATCCACCAGGCCCACCGGGCCGGTAGCACCCCTGACGGGGCTCACCGTGACCGCCGCCGTCGCCCAGCGACCAGCCGTCGCGGTGGCCGTGGCCGGGACAGATCCGGTCGGCCTCGGCTCCGCCGACCTCGTCTTCGCGGAGATGGCGGCCCCGGTCAGGTACCTGGCCATCTTCCAGTCGGACGAGGCGAGCACGGTGGGGCCGGTGACGAGCACCAGGCCGACCGACGGCCAGGCGCTGTCGGTACTTCACCCGCTGACCAGCTACGACGGAGGCACCAGCTCGTTCATCTCGGAGCTGGACGCCACCAAGATCATTGACGATGGCTACGCCGGACATACGTCCGGGTATTCGGCCGGATCCGGCGGCCTGACGGTCTCGACGGTCGCGCTGGCTGCCGCCGGCCGCGCCGATAGCCCGCCGCCTGAGCTGTTCTACTACCGTCAGCCGGGCGCGTCGCTCGCCTCGGCGCAGGAGACTCACCCCGCGTCGGTGCGGGTCGAGATACCCGGGCAGCCAGCCGAGCAGTGGAACTTTGATGCCCGGGCCGACCGCTGGGTCGAGACGGCGGGCGGCCCCCGGGTCAGCGTCGCCAACCTGGTCGTGCAGATCGTCGCGTTCAAGACCGTCTATCTCAGCCGCAAATACGGGGAGACCGCACAGAGCGCCCGGGTTATCGGCAAGGGCCCGGCGACCGTCTTCTCCGGCACCGCCCCCGGCGCGAGCGGCGGCACCGCCGCCGCGGGCAGCTGGGCCAAGCCGGGACTGACGGCGGTCACCAACTACTTCGATGCGGCCGGCCTGCCGATGACCTTCGAGCCGGGTCCGACCTGGGTCGTGCTGGCGCCGGCGGGCACGCGCACCAGTCAGGCCGGGGGGTGAACCGGGCATGACACTCACCACCCCGCAGAGCAGCCGGGCCACCGCGATCAGGCCAGACGACGTGCTGCCGCTGCGCGGCAGGCGCGCGGTGCACCGCCGCCCGCGGTTGACCAGCCATCCAGCCTGGCCGGTGACGGCCCTGCTGGCCGGCTACCCGATCTGGTGGATGCTCGGCCTGGCTGACGAGTCGGTCATCATCTTGGCCATCCCCATGCTGCTGCGGATGCGCTCCTGGCGTAAGAGCGGCCGTTCCGTCAAGGTGCCCCCGGCGTTCGGCCTGTGGCTGCTGTTCCTGGTGTGCGTGACGGCAGGCATCGCGACCCTCGGCCTGTCCGCACCGGACACCGTCGTGAGTTCGCTGTCCAACCGGATCGTGTCCTTCGCGGACCGGGGCCTGACGTACGCGGGGCTCACCGTCATCCTGCTGTACGCGGGCAACCTGACCGAGGCCGAACTGCCGCGCCGACGGCTGGCCTGGCTGCTCGGCCTGGTCGGGATCTACGCGACGATCGGCGGTCTCGGCGGCGTGCTCGCCCCCCACTTCCAGTTCACCTCCCCGCTGGCCTACGTGCTGCCGCACAGCCTGCAGAACAACAGCCTGGTCCAGGCCTCCATC
>PMOU01000134.1:0-3240 GCA_003161205.1 Actinomycetota bacterium
GGGCCTCAGAACCCAGCGCCTCAGGACCGGGGGCCTCGGGGACGCCGTCGGCCTCGGCGTCGAAGACTTCGGCGGCCGCCTCGCCGCGGCCCTCACGGACCGTCTCGGCCCGCAGTTCCTCGGCCCGCTCGCTCAGGCCTGCCGCCTGCAACGGCAGCCAGCAGGCCGAGCTGTGGTGGCCGTCCTGGCTGACCGGGCGCAGGCCAGGTTCGGAGGTCAGGCACCGGTCGAGCACGTAGCCGCACCGCGGGTGGAACTTGCAGCCCGACGGCAGGTTGATCAGGCTGGGCGGGGAGCCGGGGATCGGCCGCAGCCGGCCGCCGGCCGCGGAACTGCTCGGGATCGACTCGAGCAGGCCTTTGGTATACGGGTGGTGCGGGGAATAGAAGATATCCCGTTTGGGGGCCTTTTCCGCGGCTCGTCCGGCGTACATGACCATGACGTCGTCGGCGATGTCCGCGACCACGCCGAGGTCGTGCGTGATCATGATCAGGGCGGTGCCCGAATCCTGCTGCAGGCGCAGCAGCAGGTCGATGATCTGCGCCTGCACGGTGGCGTCCAGCGCCGTGGTGGGTTCGTCCGCGATGATCAGCTGCGGTGACAGCGAGAGCGCCATCGCGATCATCGCCCGCTGCCGCATGCCGCCGGAGAATTGGTGCGGGTAGTCGTTCACGCGCTGCTCGGGACGCGGGATACCGACCCGCTGCAGCAGATCCACGGCCCGTTCGGTGGCTTCTTTTTTAGAAACCGACTTGTCGTGGGCCCGGATCATCTCGGTGATCTGCCACCCCACCCGGTACAGCGGGTGCAGGCTCGTCAGCGGATCCTGAAAGATCACCGAGATGCGCGCCCCGCGGATGGCCCGCATCTGGCGGTCGTCGAGCGCGAGCAGATCGGTGCCGTCGAAGATGGCCTGGCCTGATACGTCGGCGCCGGGCGTCAGCCCGAGCAGGGTCTGGGTCAGCACCGTCTTGCCGCTGCCCGACTCGCCGACGATGCCGAGGGTCCGGCCCGGCTCCACGCCGAACGACACGCCCCGGACCGCCCGGACCTCGCCATCAGCGGTGTGGAAGCTGACGGTCAGGTCCGTTACCTCGAGCAGGGTCAAGTCGTCCCTCCGGCCAGCGGCTTGAGCAGCCACGGAACGGTACGCGGCTGTGGTGGCAAGCGTTGCATATTGTCGCATAGACCGCCATGCGGGCCCCTGGGGTCCCTCGGGGCCTCTTGGGGCCGGCCCCGTCCGGGACCGGCCCCCCAGGAACCCGCGTGGGCTCAGCTGCCTGCTATCCAGAGAGCGGTGATATCGGGAGCGCCGATGATCGGCGTGAAGATCGCCGTCGGGTACGTCTGGCCGTTAGAGGCGATACCCCTGATTCGCGAGCTGGAGTACACCGCGGTGTCCTGGCTCATGATCGGGACGATGACCGCATCCGACATGATCTGCTGGTCGGCCTGGTGCCAGTAGGCCCCGGCCGCCGACAGTGAGGGAGCGGTCTCGGCCTTGGTGATCAGCGAGTTCACGGCCGCGTTGTCATAGCAGCCGTAGTTGACCGTGTTGATCACGCAGTTCGGGCCCTGGAACAGGGCCTGGATCACGGTGCGGCCGTTGTTACCGAACCAGTCCGGGAACCAGATCGCCTGGCCCAGGTCCCACTGGCCGGCCTTGTTGTTCTCCGGCGCGTTGCCCAGGTCGACGAAGATCGACGAGCCCGGTTCGGGCTTGCCGGTCAGCGTGATCCCGCAGGGCGCCAGCGACGCCTGGATCGCGGTGAAGATCCGGGTGTCGGAGGAGTCGTTCTCGTACATGTAGGTCAGGCTGACGCCGTGCGGGTAGCCGGCCTTGGTCAGGTCGGTCTTGCACATGGCGATGTTGCCCTGGCCGTTGTCGTCCGCGTACTGGTTGGAGCTCACGTAGCCGACGTTGCCGGGCGGGATCACCGTGTTGGTGACCGAAGCGACGTCGGGGCCGCCGATGGCCTTGACCGCGGCCGCCTTGTCCACGCCGTACTCGATGGCCTGGCGCACCAGGAGCTTGCCCGCGGCGCCGCCAGCGTTCGGGCTGCGCAGGTTGAACACGGTGTACGGGAACAGGTCGGAATCTGGCCAGATCACGAAGTTCGAGGCCTTGGACGCCACCAGCGACGGGATCGACGACGGGTTGATCGGCGTGTCGCTGTCGATCACGTCCTGGGTGCCGGCCTGCAGGTCCGATAGCTGGGTCTCGGCCGAGGTCACGCCGAGGGTGTCCACGATCTCGTTCACGTAGTCATGCCGGAGCGAGTCGGTGGACTGCTTCCACGCCGGGTTCTTGACCAGGGTGATCGACTTGCCCGGGACGTAGGAGCTGATCTGGTACGGCCCGTCGGACAGCGTGTGCTGGTCCAGTTCCAGGCTGTTCGGCACGTAGCTGTCGTACTCCACCGGCCGGGCCGAGCTGAACGGCAACGCCATCATGTAGAGGAAGTCGCTGATGGCCGAGGTCAGGGTGAACTGGATCGTCGTCGAGTTCGGCGTGGTGATCCCGCTGATGCTGTTGGAGTTCTGGAAGCTCGCGATGTTCGCCGCGGTCGGCGCGTTCGACTTCTTGGCGAAGTAAGCGGTCTCGGCGTTGCAGTACGAGGTCATGCCGACGATCGCCGCGTCGTAGTACGTCGGGTTCCCGACCGGGCTGACCGGGTTGCAGAAGGCCTTGAACTCGCGCAGGAAGTCCTGCGAGGTGACCTGACGCACCGGGGTCGANNTCCCAGTCCACGCCCGGCTTGATGTGGAACGTATAGGTCTTCCCGCCGTTGGTGACGCCGCCGTTGGCCACGGTCGGCACGACGGTGGCGACGTCGGCGGCCGGCGTGGTGTCCGTCGTCCATCCCGCGCTGGAGGTGCTGGCGGCGGGCACGGTCGGGTACGCCAGGAGCTGCCGGGCGTAGGCCCGCTCGAGCTGGTAGTCCACGGTGTAATACGCGGGCACGGTGTCGATGTGGTCCGGGCCGGAGGCGGAGACGATGTGCAGCGTCCCGCCGGATACGGGCTTCGACGTGCTCGACGTCGCCGAGGAAGAACTCGACGACGAACTGCACGCGGCGAGAGCCGTGGTGGCGAGCGCCACCGCGGCGAGCCCAGCGAAACACTTGGGCGCACTGATCATGGGCATGTCCTCTTGGGTCTTGCGAAGCTAACCAGGACCATGGAGATAGCAGGCCCATGGCGCTGTTGATCACTACCTACCAGGAGAGACTGTTCGTT
>PMOU01000134.1:3283-5857 GCA_003161205.1 Actinomycetota bacterium
GCGCTCTTGCCCTTGCGCGCCTTGACCGGCGCCTTCGCGGTCCCCTTAGCCGGCCCGTTAGCCGGCACCGTGGCGCCCGGCCGGCTCGCCAGCTGGCCGCCGGTGCTCGCGGCGGGAAGCGTGCCCGCCGCTCCGGCCGCAGTCGCGGCGGCGGGAGCGTCCTTGCCCCGCTTGACCCGGCGCCGCCGCAGCGGGCCCGACGCGACGAACAGCAGCGCGGACACTCCGGCCACCACGATTCCCGACCACACCTTGGGTGAGAACACGAAACCGGTCGCGAAGTCCCCGATCGCGACGCCCATCTTCCAGAACATCTCGATCGCGCCGGTCAGGTAGGCGGCCAGCGGCAGCAGCGACCAGGCCGCCCCGCGCAGGCCGGAACCGATACCACGGCGCCGCATCGCGAGGTAGCTCAGGACCAGGCCGACCCCGGTCAGGCCCCCGCACAGTGGCAGCCAGGCGATCTTGTCATAGGTGGACATGCGCGCCTCCCTGCGTATCTACCTGAAGTCTAAGGCGTGATAGCAGCGCGGGCGTTGGGGCTAGCCCCCCGAAACCCGCACCCCGTCGGGCCCGGCGACAAGATCGAGCAGTGAGCGGACCACGATCCGGCCCGGGGCCGGCTCGATGGGGAGCAGCGACGGCACCGCGATCACGCGGCAGCCGGCCGCTTGCGCCGAGGCCACGCCGTTCGGCGAATCTTCCAGGGCGAAGCAGCGGCCGGGCTCCTGCTCGAGCAGCTTGGCCGCGAGCAGGTAGGGCTCGGGGTCGGGTTTGGTCGCGCTGACGTCGTCCGCGCACACAGTCACGTCGAATCGCATTCCGGTCCGGGCCAGCACCGTGTCCATGAACTGTCGCTGGGAGGAGGTCACGAGCGCGCTGGGCAGACCCGCCGCCGCGACCGAGGCGAGCAGCTCGCGCGCGCCCGGCTGGACCGGCACGCCGTCGTCGCGGACACGCGCGGCGATCTCGGACATCAGCCACTCGCCGACCACCTCGGGGGGCGCCGGCCTGGCTGCCTTGGCCAGCAGGTAACGCACGGTGCGGTCCAGGCTGCCGCCGAGCAGCTGCTGCTGATCCGCCCGGGTCCAGTCCGATCCGAGCCGGGCCATGACCGACCTCTCGGCCGCCAGCCACAGCGGCTCGGAGTCCACCAGCAGCCCGTCCATGTCGAACAGGACCCCGGGACCGTTCACACCGGCGGTCCGTAGAGTGCTCATCAGCGCCTATTCTAGAGGTCCCGCCTGAGGTTCGCCTGGGTCACGGCGGACACCCCGCCCGATCACCCACTGAGCAAGGCTGACCACGTAGGCTGGTAACCAGACGGTCCGCGCTTTGCCGGGGAGGTGGCGAGTCATCGAGTTCAGCGACATCGGCGAACTCACCTCTCCGGTCGCCATCGCCGGGTTCGAGGGCTGGAACGACGCCGGCGAGGCGGCCAGCGGAGTGGTCAACCACCTGGGCATTGCCTGGCAGGCGACGCCGATCGGAGCCATCGATCCCGAGGACTTCTACGACTTCCAGGTTAACCGGCCGGTCGTCGAGATCGAGGACGGGCACACCCAGCGGCTGATCTGGCCGACGACCAGGATCTCCCTCGCGCGCGCCCAGTCGGGCGACCCGACCGTGCCGCCCACCGGCCTTTCCCGTGACATCGTCCTCGTGCACGGCATCGAGCCGAACATGCGCTGGCGAGCGTTCAGCGAGGAAGTCGTGCAGGGCCTGGAAAGCCTCGGCGTGAACCTGATCATCCTGCTCGGCGCGCTGCTCGCCGACGCGCCGCATACCCGCCCGGTGCCCGTGTCCGTCGGTTCGTCGAATTCCGCGCTGGCCGCCGACGTCGGCGTCGGCCGGGTGGACTACAAGGGGCCCACCGGGATCGTCGGGGTGCTCCAGCACACCTGTACCGGCGCGGGTATCCCGACCGTCTCGCTGTGGGCCCAGGTGCCGCACTACGTGGCCCAGCCGCCGAGCCCCAAGGCCACGCTGGCGCTGCTGCGCAGCGTCGAGGATGTCCTGGACATCTCGCTGCCGCTGGCCGACCTGCCCGCCGAGGCCAGGGCGTGGGAACGAGGCGTGGACGAGCTGGCCGAGCAGGACAGCGACGTGGCCGAGTACGTGCGCAGCCTGGAGGAGGCCAAGGACGCTACCGAGCTTCCGGAGGCCAGCGGTGACGCGATCGCCCGCGAGTTCGAGCGGTATCTGCGGCGGCGCGGCGACCGGGGCGAGCACGGCGGCCGCTAGCTAGATCGGCGGCCAGGGCACCGCAGGCCAGTCGGTCGGCGGATAGGGGTGCGTCTGCAGCGCAAGCAGCCGCTCGGTGCGACGGACCGTTGCGGCCACCTCGGCGGGCGTCAGCCAGCTGTGCAGCTCGGCTGCGAGGTCCCCGGATGTCAGCGACTCGTGCGAGCGCCGCAGCGCGTCGACCGCGGCCGCGGTCAGCTTCTTTCCCCGCCACTGCCACAGGACCGTGCGCAGCTTGTACTCGGCGGAAAAGCACACCCCGTGATCACAGCCGTAGAGCTGACCGCTGGCCATGGGCAGCAGGTGACCGATCTTGCGGTCGGCGTTGTT
>PMOU01000354.1 GCA_003161205.1 Actinomycetota bacterium
TGCCGTCCTTCGTGGTGACGCTGGCCGGCCAGCTGCTGGCGCTGGGCCTGCTGCTTGAGGTCATGGACACGGCCGCCCCCAACGGCGGCGGGACCATCCGGCTGTACCCCGGTGTCCTGGCCGATATCTATTCCGGCTCCCTCAGCCCGGTGGCCGGCTGGATCGTCATGGCGGCCGCCGTGGCCGGCGCCGGCGCGCTGTTCCTGGTGCGCGACACCCGGCGGCGGGCGAGCAATCTCACCGCGCCGCCGCTGAGCGTCACCCTGCTGAAGATCGCCGCGATGGCGGTCGCGGGCGTGGTGATCGTGCTGGTCGGCAACACCAACCGCGGCGTCGGCCTCACCATCGTGCGCGGCGTGCCGTGGGTGGTGCTCGTGGTCGTGGTGGTGGTCTTCGCCTGGAGTGTCCTGCTCGGCCGCACCCGGTTCGGCCGGTACGTCTACGCCATCGGCGGCAACGCCGAGGCGGCCCGGCGGGCCGGCATCAGCCTGACCCGGATCCGGGTCCTCGCGTTCACGCTGTGCGGGCTGACCGCGGGCATCATGGGCATCATTTACACCTCCTACCTCGGCTCGGTCTCCACCGGCGTCCAGGGCGGCCAGCTGGTCCTGCTCGCCGTCGCCGCCGGGGTCATCGGCGGCACCAGCCTGTTCGGCGGCCGCGGCAAGATGGTGGGCGCGCTGCTCGGCGGGCTCATCGTCGCCGTGATCTACAACGGCCTGGAGCTGCTCGGCCTGGGCGCCGCACCCCAGTACATCTGGACCGCGGTGGTCCTGCTCGCCGCCGTCACCGTCGACACCCTGGCCCGCCGCCGGAGCACCGCCGCCTAAAAACCTAAAATCCATCATTCCGAACGGGGCGGGTGCCTGCCCTAGGCCAGGTGCCTGCCCCGCCCTGGTGCATGCTCTGGCTAAGGTGGGCAGATACCCCTGAGACGAAAGCGAGGGGTACATGCCACCTGCTAGCACCAGCGTCGCGTGATGAACACGTTCATCACCGATGTGCGCCTTACCCTCGCGCCGCCGCGCGAGGGTAAGGACGGCCTGCTCCCGCCGCTGCTGGTCGCGCTGACCGCGGTCACCGGGCTGGTCGACGCGTTCAGCTACCTGGTGCTGGGGCACGTCTTCGTGGCCAACATGACCGGCAACGTGGTCTTCCTGGCGTTCGCGCTGGCGGGCACCGGCGGCTTCTCCGCGCTCGCCTCGATCGTCGCGATCGTCTGCTTCGCGGCCGGCGCGCTGGCCGCCGGCCGGCTCGGGCGGCACCTGGCCGAACGCCGTGAGCGTCTGCTCGGCGTCACCGCGGCGATTCAGGCCGTCCTGCTCGTCACCGCGGTGATCATGGCCGCACTGACCGCCCCGCCGGTCCCGGCCGGCCTGCGGTACACCCTGATCGTGGTGCTGGCCGCGTCCATGGGCGTCCAGAACGCCACCGCGCGCAAGCTCGCCGTCCCCGATCTGACCACCACGGTGCTGACGCTGACCATCACCGGGGTGGCCGCGGACAGCCCGCTGGCCGGGGCGACCGGCGCTCGGGTGGCCCGCCGGATGATCTCGGTGCTCGCGATGGGCGTCGGTGCCCTGGTCGGCGCCTTGCTCGTCCTTCACGTCCGGATTGTCTTCCCCCTGGTGATCGCCTTGCTCATCCTGATCGCGGTCGCCCTCACCGCCGTCGCGCGGTCCCGCCACGGGACCGCGGCTTAGGAGTGCCGATGCGTCTTGCCGTCTTGTCGTCCGAGGAAATGACCGCCGAGCAGGTCGGCCTGTACCGGGAGATCCTGTCCGGGCCGCGCGGCCAGGGCCCGCGCGCCGTCCAGCTCTCCAGCGGGGCCGGCGGCCTGGCCGGCCCGTTCAACGCGATGCTGTACGCGCCGGACGTCGGCCACGCGCTGCAGGCCCTCGGCGCGGCCATCCGGTTCCGCACGAACCTGACCCCCCGGGTCCGCGAGATGGCGATCCTGGTCGTGGCGCAGGCCTGGGACAGCGGCTACGAGCGGGACTCGCACGAGCCGATCGGCCGCGAGGCCGGCCTGACCGAACCCGAGATCGAAGCGCTGCGCGCCGGCGAGAGCCCCAAGTTCGCCGACGAGCAGGAAAGCGTCGCCCACGCGGTCGCGCGCGCCCTGACCGGCCCGGCCGCGGACCTGGACGACCAGGAGTACGCCGCCGCCCTCGCCGCGCTGGGCGAGGAAGGCCTGGTCGAGCTGTCGGCGCTGGTCGGCTACTACGCCACCCTCGCCCTCCAGCTACGCATCTTCCGCGTCCCCGGCTCCGGCCCTGGCCTCGATACCCCTGCGGCTGCGTCGTTTCCAACCTGATACCTATTACCGCTAGGATGCCGCGGTGGTATCGGTTCTGTTTGCCCTGCTGACGGCGTTGTGCAATGGCACGGCTTCGGTCCTGCAGCGCATGGCTGCCGCGACCGCGCCCGCCAACCGCGCGCTGCGCCTTTCCCTGTTCAGCTACCTGATCAGGCGCAAGGTGTGGCTGGCCGGAATCGCCATGGTGATGCTCGCCGCGGTGTGCCAGGCCACGGCCCTGGCGACCGGCCCGGTCGCGCTGGTGCAGCCCATCTTCATCATCGAGCTGCCGTTCACCCTGCTGGTGGCGAGCAAGCTGATGCACCGCAGGCTGCCCCTGCGGACCTGGCTGGCCGTCGCTCTGGTGACGGTCAGCCTGGGCGCGGGGCTGGCGGCTGCGGCACCGTCCGGCGGGACGACGCACGCATCCGTCAAGGTATGGGTGACGACGCTGATCGTCACCGGCTGCTTCGAGGCGATCGTCATCGCCGTCGGCGTACGAGCGAGCGGGAACGCCCGGGCGGCCGCGCTCGGTCTCGCGGCGGCCTGCGGGTACGCGCTGACCGCGACGCTGCTGAAGAGCGCGGTGTCGGCCCTGTCGCGGGGAGTCGTGCCGTTCTTCACGTCCTGGCAGTTGTATGCCACCGCGGTCGCCGGGGTGGGTGCGCTGTTCCTGCTGCAGAACGGCCTGCAGGCCGGCTCCCTGATCGCCGTCCAGCCGCCGCTCACCCTCGGCGACGCGCTGATCAGCGCCTCCTACGGGGTGACGGTCTTCAACGAGAACGTCCGGACCGGCGGCTGGCTGCTCGTCGTCGAGATCGTTGCCGTCCTCGCGGTCGCCCTCGGCTGCATCGAGCTCTCCCGCTCGCTGGCAATGGTGCACGTGTCCGCGCCTCAGCCCGCCGCGCCCCAGCCCGCGACAGAATTACGCAGCGGCCAGGGAGTGAGGAGTAGTCATGACGGCACCAGCCGGCCGGACCGCCCTGGTCATCGGCGCGTCACGCGGGCTGGGTCTGGCGCTGGCCGCCGAGTACCTGGCCCGGGGCTGGCAGGTGACCGCGACGGTGCGGGGAGCCGGGCCGACCGGGTTGCACGACCTGGCCAGGTCCTCAGCTGGCCGCCTTATCGTGGAGACAGTCGACATCACAGTTCCTGAGCAGGTCGCGGCGTTGCACGAGCGGCTGGCCCAGACGACGTTCGACCTGCTGTTCGTCAACGCCGGGGTGACCAACGGCCCCGAGGAGACCGTCGCCGATGTGTCCACGGACACCTTCGTCCGCCTGATGGTGACCAATGCGCTGAGCCCGATGCGGGTGGTGGAGACCCTGCAGGATCTCCTCACCCCGGACGGCACGATCGCGGTGATGTCTTCGGGCCAGGGGAGTGTCGCCAACAATGACCGGGGCGGCTTCGAGGTCTACCGGGCGAGCAAATCCGCGTTGAACCAGTTGATGCGCAGCTTCGCCGCCCGCCACGCCGGCGATCCCCGGACGCTGCTGCTGATGGCGCCCGGCTGGGTGCAGACCGACCTGGGCGGACCCGGCGCGCGCCTGACGATCGACCAGAGCATCCCGGGCGTGGTCGACACGATCGAGGCCCAGGCCACCAAGGGCGGCCTGCAATACCTGGACTACCAGGGTCAGACCGTCCGCTGGTAGCGCGTGCGGTCCGCCAACTCGAAGTAGTCCGCGGTGGCATAGAACACCGGCGCTGCCCACGGCTGGCCCTGCGCGTCGGCGGTGGCCAGCGTCATGTACTGGTTGGCGTCGATGATCGTCCTGGCGACGGCGGCCAGGTCCTGTTCGGCCATGATCGGCTCCTCCTGAGTGTTCTCATCCCCCGAGCAGCTTAAG
>PMOU01000256.1 GCA_003161205.1 Actinomycetota bacterium
GAGTTCATCAGCTCCGGTGAGCAGAAGTGGGGGCAGCGCTCCGGCGTCGTGCTCCTGCTGCCGCACGGCTACGACGGTCAGGGCCCGGACCATTCCTCCGCGCGGGTCGAGCGGTTCCTCTCGCTGTGCGCGCAGGACAACATGACCGTGGCCATGCCGACGACACCGGGCAACTATTTCCACCTGCTGCGCTGGCAGGGCCTGTCCGGCCGGCACAAGCCGCTCATCGTGTTCACGCCCAAGTCGATGCTGCGGCTGAAGGCGGCCACCTCGGCCGTCAGCGACTTCACCACCGGCTCGTTCCAGCCGCTGATCGGATCGACGGCCGGGTTCGGCGACGGTTCGGACGCCGATGTCCGCCGGGTGCTGCTGTGCACCGGCAAGGTCTACTACGACCTCGCCGCGCGGCGCCAGGCGGTCCAGGAGGAATCGGGCCGCGGCCGCGAGACGGCCATCGCCCGGGTCGAGCGCCTGTACCCGCTGCCGGTCTCGGAACTGCGCGCCGAACTGGCCCGCTACCCCAACGCCGAATCGGTCACCTGGGTGCAGGAGGAGCCGGCCAACATGGGCGGCTGGCCCACCATGGCGCTGAAGCTCCCCCGGGTCCTCAGCCGCGAGGTCGGCGTGATCTCCCTGCCCGCGAGCTCGGCGCCCGCCGCCGGCTCGGCGGCCAAGCACGCCAGCACGCACAAGGAGATCGTCGAGACCGCGATCCCGTCGGCCTGATGTACTTCACCGACCGCGGCATCGAGGAACTCGAGGAGCGGCGCGGCGAGGAGCAGGTCGCCGTGGCCTGGCTCGCCGAGCGGCTCCGCGATTTCGTGAACCTGAACCCCGGCTTCGACACCGCGGTGGACCGGCTGGCGAGCTGGCTCGCCCGGCTCGACGACGAAGAAGACCTTTAAGATCCCTTCTTCCGAACGGGCCGTGCTGCCAGCGCCAACCCTCGTAACCCGTGATACGTAAGGGACGCCTGCGGCCCGGCACAAGGGTGACTTCCATGATCGTGCGGGAGCCGCGCGGGGCGTAGCCGGGAGGCGCCGGGTGTGCTGATGGCCGGGGCACGCGTTCGCGATATGTCTTGACTTTGGGAGCATGAGATATATCGTTTAGGAATATCGCGTGGATGGACGGGAAGGACGGGTGGCATGAGGCAGTGGACCATTGAGGCTCCGACGAGCCTGGACTTCGATGACCTCAGCGGGCTGCGGGTCAGGCTCATCGGCGGGTCGGTGGCTGTCCTTGCTACTGACGGGAAGCCTTGCCTGGACGTGGCGAACGTCACCGGTGATCCGCTCACCGTGACCTACGACGACGGGGTGCTGACCGTCAGCCACGAGAACCTGACCTGGGAGGGGCTGCTGAAGTGGCTGCGCCCGCACCGGCCTTCGGCCACGGTGACGGTGACTGTGCCCCGGCAATGCAAGACCCAGGTCGGCGTGGTCAGCGCTACCGCGGTGATGTCGGGGACCAGCGCGAGAGCGTCGCTCAAGAGCGTGTCCGGCGGGATCACGCTGGACGGCGTCACGGGCGACGTCGACGCCAACACCGTGTCCGGGGCGCTTGAGGCGCAGGGGATCAACGGCAAGCTCAACTTCAACACCGTGTCCGGTGACCTGACGCTGGCCGACGGCTGGCTGGAACGCCTGGACGCCAACGGGGTGAGCGGCGACGTGACGGCCGACGTGGACCTCGACCCGCTGGGCGGCATGCAGGTCACCACGGTGTCAGGCAAGGTGACGCTCAGGCTGCCCGCGGAAGCCGATGCCCAGGTGAACCTGCACTCCCTCTCCGGCGAGGTCCGGAGCGAGTTCGCGGAGCTGAAACGATCGTCGGCGCCGGCGTCTCGTAGCGTGAGGGGTAACCTGGGCGCCGGCTCAGGGCAGGTGTCCGTGACCACCATGTCTGGCCGGGTTGTCCTGCTCAGGCGCGGCGAGAGCGGCACGGCCCGGCATGACACCGCAGCCGGTGACACGGGGCTGGATGACACGGGGCTGGGTGACACGGGGCTCGATAATGAGAATGGGATGGAAGGCGAAACTAGTTGAGTCCGGTATTCCGCCATGGCAGCCTCCGGCTGTACCTGCTGAGGCTGCTCGACGAGGAACCTCGGCATGGCTATGAGGTCATCCGGCTGCTGCGCGACCGGTTCATGGGCGTGTACTCGCCCTCACCAGGCACGATCTACCCCCGGCTGGCCCGGCTCGAGGAAGAGGGCCTGGTCACTCACGACGAGGTAGAGGGCCGTAAGGTCTACCGGATCACCGAAGCCGGCCGGGAAGAACTGCGCAGCCGAAGCGACGAGCTCGACGAGCTCGAAGAAGAACTGTCCGCGTCGGTCAGCGACATCGTCCGCGAGGTCAGGGAGGACGTCAGGCAGACCGTGCGCAGTCTCCGCGAGGAACTGACCTGGGCGGCCCGTGAATCCCGCCGGGTCAGCAAGGACGCGGCCGCCGACGTCCGCGACCAGGCCAGGCAGGCTCGCGACCAGGCCGGGCAAGCCGGGGAAGACGCCCGTGACCAGGCCAGGCAGGCCAAGGAGGACGTCCGCGACCAGGCCAGGCGGATCCGCGACGAAGTGCGCGAGCAGGTCAGGCAGGCCAGGGAGGCCGCGCGGGAGGAATCGCGTCAGGCCCGCGAGGATGCCCGCGAGCAGGGCTGGCGAGCCGGGGATCAGGATGCTGGCTCCGAATCCGCCCGGCGGGTGCACGAGCAGGCCCGGCGTCTGCGCGAGGAGACCGCGGGCGCGCGATTGGATTCCGGCGAGCAGGACTGGGACACCCCGGAAGGAGCGGCAGGAGCGGCAGGGATGGCCGGGGCGGCCGGGGCGGCGGGGGCGGCGGGATGGTCCGGTCTGACGGACTGGCCTGGGCGCCGCGGCCGGGACGACTGGTCGCGCACGCGCGGCCGGACCCATGGTCACGGCTGGAGTGAATCCATCGACTTCGGGACGTTCCGCGACCTGGAGCGGCTGGCGGTTCAGTTCACCTCCGACCTGAGGAAGCTGGCCATGCAGTCATCGGCCGCCGGCGAGAACGTCATCACCGACCTGCGCACGATCTTGGAAGAAGCACTGGAGCGGATCAAGAGCGAGATCTTCGGGTCGGGTCACGAAGCGCCCGGCGCCGGCACCCCGGCCGAGGCCGCGGACCAGCCGGCCGCCGGTGACCAGCCTACGCAGAACTGAGGTTCCGGCGGGCTGGTGACGAACTAGACGGTGAAGACGATCTTGCCGAACTGGTCACCCGCGATCATGGCGGCGAAGCCGTCGCGGGCCTTCGCCAGCGGCAGGACCCGGTCGATCACCGGGCGCGCGCCGGTCTGCTCGCAGAACCTGGTCAGGCGGCCGAGCTGGTCGCGGGATCCCATCGTGGAACCGGTCACGGACAGCTGGGTGAAGAAGACCCTGGTCAGTTCGGCCGGCGGCGCATCGCCGCTGGTCGCACCGGAAATAACGATCCGGCCGCCGGGCTTGAGGGAGCGGACCGAATGCGCCCAGGTGGCCTGGCCCACGGTTTCCATCACCACGTCGACGCGCTCCGGCAGCCTGGCCCCGGCGGAGAACACCTGATCGGCCCCGAGCTTGAGGGCACGATCGCGCTTGGCCTCGGTGCGGCTGGTCGCCCAGATCCGGTAACCCGACGCGCGGCCGAGCACGATGAGCGCGGTCGCCACGCCCCCGCCCGCGCCCTGCACGAGCACGGTCGCGCCCGGCTGGACGCCGGACTTGTCGAACAGCATCTTGTAGGCGGTCAGATAGGCCGTCGGCAGGCAGGCCGCCTCCTCGAACGACAGCGCGGACGGCTTCGGCACCAGGTTGCGGCGCGGCACGCAGACTTGTTCGGCGAAGGCACCGTCATAGCGTTCCGACAGCAGCGACCGCCGCGGGTCGAGGGTCTCATCGCCGCCACCCGCGTCCGGGTCCGCGATCACCGCGTGCACGACGACCTCATTGCCGTCCGCATCGATCCCGGCCGCGTCGCAGCCGAGCACGATCGGCAGCCGGTCCGCCGAAATGCCCACCCCGCGCAGGGTCCAGACGTCATGATGATTCAGCGCGGCCGCCTTGACCATCACGGTCGTCCACCCGTCGGGTGCGACCGGATCGGGCCGCTCGCCCAGTTCCAGGCCGGCCAGCGGATCATCGGGGTCGATACGTACCGCAGTCGCAGCGAACATGTTCCACACCCTACAGAACCCGCAACTCGCGGGCGGAGCGGGACGGACCGCGACCGGCGGGCGGGGCAGGGCGGCCGACTGGCGAGCTGCTGGCGCGGCCGGGCTCGTCGGTGTAATACTCAATACCGGCAGTAGGCCATTACATCATCGACCTCCCCGTCGTCCGGACGGGGCAGCTAGGACCGGGAGTGGATCTCAACTCCTACGCTGAACTCGCGGTGCGGCTCGTGAACACGGCCGGCGCCGGGGGCGAAGAGGGCGACCGGCTCGCCAACCTGGACGGGCTGCGCCGTCTGGTCGCCGACCGGCAGCACCTTAATACGGGCGTGACCCGCAACGATCTCGATGCGCTGCGGGGGCTGCGGGCTGAGCTCCGGGCCTTCTTCGTCGCGTGCGCCGACGGAGACGGCGAGGACGCCGCCGGCCAGCTGAACGAGCTGCTCATCCAGCACCCGGTCCACCCGCAGCTGTCCGGGCACGACGAGCAGCCGTGGCACGTGCACTACACCGAGAGCGGCTCGGTCGCGGACAAGTACGCCGCCGGGGCGGTGATGGGCCTGGCCGTCCGCCTCACCGACGTCGGCATCGACCGGTTCGGTGTCTGCCAGGCGGCGGGCTGCCAGGGCGTGTTCATCGACACCAGCGGCAGCAATACCAGGCGTTACTGCTCGGATCGGTGCATGAATCGCGCCAACGTCTCCGCCTTTCGCGCTCGTAAACGAGGCGAGGATGACGGGGAAACGAAAACCCCGACGGCCAGGGCGTAGTTGGCGGGGGCAGGCAGCACGGCCCGTTCGGCATAAGGATCGGCCGTAGCGGAACAGGACCCGGCCTTCGACTACGGGCACCGGCCCGAAACGGCGGCTGTCCACGGCGCCGGCGCCGGGGTTGTCGGATTCCAGCCACCAGCCGCCGGGGACGCGCCGGGCGGCGCGCTTGACCAGGAGCAGGCCCGGCTGGCCCGGATGGCGGGCGAGCACGATCTGACCAGGGCGGACCCGGCGAGTGCGGCGGACCAGGAGCCAGTCACCGGGCCGCAGGGCAGGCTCCATGGACCGTTCGGCGACCTTGACCCGGAGAAAGGGCCAGTGCATCCATCCCTCCCGGTGTCAGCCCAGGCGAGCGGGGTAGTGTCGGATCTGCAAGTAACGAGTCGGAGAAAGGGAATTGATGAGGCTGCTTACCCGCCTGCTCGAGCCGAAGGCCATCGCTCACGCCCACTGTGACCTGCCCTGCGGAGTCTATGACCCGGCGCAGGCCAGGATCGAGGCGGAATCCGTCAAGGCCATCGACGAGAAGTACGCGCAGAACACGGACCCCGAGTTCCGGGCCCGCGCCATTGTCATCAAGGAAGAGCGTTCGGACCTGGTCAAGCACCACCTGTGGGTGCTGTGGACCGATTACTTCAAGCCGCC
>PMOU01000223.1 GCA_003161205.1 Actinomycetota bacterium
CGTCACGGTGAACCAGCGATCAGGGCCATCGGCGCCGAACGTGGTCGCGAGCTGGCTCACGATGCCGAGGCCGGCACCGAAACCGGGCTCGTCCGCCTCGGTGGCGGGCAGCGGGCCCTGGTCGATAACATCGATCCGGGCCATGCCCGTAGCGGTCGACCTGACCTCAACGGAGTACATCCCGCCGGGCAGACGGGACGCTGAGTGCACCACGGCGTTGGTGGCGAGCTCGGATGCCATCAGGACCGCGTCCTCGGCGGCCGGGTCGGCGGGCAGCGCCTCGGCGACGAAGGCGCGGACGCCGCTGACCGACTCCGGGGTGCCAGGGAAGACGCGGGCCAGGCCGGGCACGAGGGCACGGCCTGGCTTGTCGTAGGTAGTTCTAGCTTCCACTTCAGGGTTCCTCTCGAGGGGGACCTCGCCCTCTGGGTTGTCTTGGCGGATGAGCCAGAGGGCTTTATCGAGCCTTAAAATAGGACGTAAGACGTCTGTCGTCTTGCATCTCAATCGTGACACGCCATAGCTTGGACGTCAACGACGCAAGACGACCGTCCTCTAGGGTGGGGGCGTCAGATCGGAAAGAGGAGACGCACGTGCCACTCGGCTATCACGCGATCGCCGGCGAGCTAAGGGCCAGGATCGAGCGCGGGCAGTACGAGCCTGGCTCGCGGCTCCCAGCCGAGGACGCGCTAGCCCGGGAATTCACGGTCAGCCGCCAGACCGTCAATAAGGCGCTGCTGCGCCTGAGGGCTGAGGGCCTGATCCGCGTCGAGCGCGGCGTGGGCACGACAGTGCGCGAGCTTCCGATGCTCGAAAGCCACCGCATCACCCGGCAGCAAGCCCAGCGCCGGGAAGCCGGGAACGCCCGCGGCGCCTTCCAGGCCGAGCTAGCCGAGCTGGGGTACGAGACCCGATCCGAAGTCGAGATCACCAGGGAGCTCCGGGCGCCCGCGCACATCCTCGGGATCTTCGTGACCGACGAGCCGCCCGAGGGCCAGGGACCTAAGCGCGACCCCCAGCGGACAGACATCGGCCACCAGGCCGTCATCCGGGCCCGGAAGATGTACGCGGGTGACGTGCCGGTACAGCTGGCAACCGGCTGGTACCCGGCCGACATCGCCCAGGGCACCGCGATCGAGGACCAGGACACCGGCCCTGGCGGGACGTACTCCAGGCTGGCCGAGGCCGGCCACGCGGCCGTGCACTTCAGCGAGCGCGTCACNNGCGCACCAGTGGCGCCTGGTCTACGAATGGACCACCGAAGAGGGCTAGCTGCGCGATCGGCGGTCGGGGGAACGGAATGAGTACCCCTGATCGGGTACCAGGGGCGGCGGCCCGGTATGAAGTTGTCAAGTAGCCGTTGTACGGCAGAAGCTAGGACGGCGAGCTCGGCGCGGGGAGTGGCCCGCGCGGTGGCCTTTAGGTGCTGACGGTGTCCTTACAGGCACAGAAGAAGAAGGACCCCGGCGCTTATGCTGGCGTTTACCGACGTCAGCAGATCAGCGGCAGGACCCTCTAATGCCTGAGGACGACGCAGGCCACGCGGGTGGCCTTTCTAGTGGCCCGGGCGCGTTCGTCAGCGCCGGTGAGGTCATCTGCGAACTACGCTCCGGCCTGGGATGGTCCCAGGGGCGGCTGGCCGACGAGCTCGGCCGGGTCTCAGGGCATCCGATAACGCGCGAGTACGTTTCCCGATGGGAACACGGGCGCAAGACACCGGGACCGTTCTGGATCGGCCACCTGGCCGCAGTGCTCCAGGTCCCGCGATGGGCCTTGGAGGGCCACGTGAAACGCAGGGAGATGCTCCGGCTGACCGGCGCCGCCGCCGCGGCGGCATTCGTGGGAGCCGGCAAGCTCCTGCCGCCCGACAGCGAAGACCTATTCAGCTCGGTAGCGGCAGGCGACGCCGGCCCGCTAGCCCAGATCCAGACGTCCTACAGCACCGATCTCGCCATCGGCGGCCTGGCCGCCGCCGACCGTCCCGTCCTGTGGCGGCTCGCGCAGTGGGCCGAAGACGGCGGTTCCGATGTCCTGCGGGTCAACGCGGCGGGCGTGCTCGCCAAGAGCGGCGTACCCGACTTCGCCGGGCTGCCCGCGGCGCTCATGGTCCGGGACCGCGAGGTCCGGGCCCGTTACCTCCGCGCCGTGGCGGCCCGCGTCGGGAACGACCCGGGCAGGCTCGCGGCCGAGGCGCTGAACCCGGCCGACTCCGGGGCCCGCTGGTGCGCCGGGTGGCTCCTGGCCCGCGACGGATCCGCCAGCTCCAGGCAGGCGCTCACCGCGGCGCTGCGGCACGAGCCGGTCACCGAGAACGTCCGCACGTTCGGGCTCCTGCTGAACGGAGAGAACCCGTGCTCGTGATCGAGATCCGCGACGGCGAGCTGCTCGACCGCATCGAGCAGTCAGCGCGCGAACACGGCATCACCGACGCGGCGATCGTGACGCTCATCGGCGCGGTTGACTCGTTCCGGATCAGCACGATGCCCGCCGACGACGCGACCAAGGACATCATCACCGACTACGACCTGCCCGCCGAGATGAGCGGCACGGGCGACGTCGTAGAAGGCAAGGTGCACATCCACGCGACGATGGCCGTCGAAGGCGACCGGGCCATCAGCGGGCACCTGCACCGGGCCCAGATCGGCAC
>PMOU01000544.1 GCA_003161205.1 Actinomycetota bacterium
AGGTTCCGCCACCGGAACTCCGGATCGACCTGGTCTTCGAGGGCCGCGCGAGCTGCTTTCGCTTCGGCTTCGGTGCTGCCGATCACGAAGGCCACGCCGGGTAGCACCAGGACGCTGCTCGGGTCCCGGCCGTGGCGGCGGGCCGCCGCGCGGATCGAATCGCGGAAGCGGCGCCCGGACGGGACGTCCGGTTGCGCGGTGAAGACCAGGTCCGCGGTCTTGCCCGCCAGCTCGATGCCGGGCCCGGACGATCCCGCCTGGGCGAACGCGGGACGACCCTGAGGTGACCGGGGCAGCGTCAGCGCACCGCTGACATCGAAGAAACGGCCATGAAAATCGATCGGCCGGATCAACTCGGTGTTCGCCCAGACCCCGCTGCCCTGGTCGCTGACCACCGCGGCGGCGTCCCAGCTCTCCCAGAGCCGCGAGACGACCTCGACGAACTCCTCGGCCCGGGCGTAGCGGTCGGAGTGGGCCGGGTGCGCCGCGAACCCGAAGTTGCCCGCCGCCCCGGCGTAGCGCGTGGTCACGATGTTCCAGCCGGCCCGGCCGCCAGACAGGTGATCGATCGTGGAAAACCTGCGCGCCAGGTCGTACGGCGCGCTGTAAGTGGTGGACGCGGTGGCTATCAGCCCGATGCGCGTGGTGGCGCGCGACAGCGCCGCGATGATCTCCAGCGGGTCGAATCCGACCTGGGGGAAGTAGCGGGCGCGGAAGATCGCCAGGCCGGGGGAGTCGGCGAAGAACACGGCGTCGAGCAGACCGCGCTCGGCGGTCTGCGCCGCCCGCTCGAGCACGCCGAAGCGCGCAGGAGCCGAGAGGTCAGCGGGATCGGCGAGGCGCCAGGCCGACTCGTGGTAGCCGACCCCGGTCAGGAAAACGGTGAGGTGGGCCTGCGGATTGGCCGCTGATGGCGATGTTCGCACCGTATCGAGCTTATCCGCCGCGGCGGCCAGGACATCGCGGGCAGCGACCACGTCGCCGCGGTTACAGCTCCCTGATCCACGGATCCCAGGCCAGTGCCGCCCGCGTGCATTCGTTCTCGTCATCCGCCCCGAACACGATCCGCATACGGTGAACCTATGTGCCGGCCCGGCCGGACCGTGCCCCCGGGATGGCAGTTCGAACACGAAGGACCTGCCGATGACCACGAGCGGAAAGATCAACAANNCGGGAGCATCCGGCTCAGCCTCGACGGGACCTGGAGGTTCCGCTACGGCCACGGCCTGGAGGACCTGACGCCGGGATTTGAGGCCACCGACTTCGACGATGCCCATTTCGATGACATCACGGTGCCGTCCCACTGGCAGCTGGCCGGCGTTCCCGGCCCGCCCCGGTACGGCTCGCCCGCGTACACCAACGTGACCTATCCGTCTGTACGCCGCGGTCCTGTCCAGTCCGGCCGGGGACATCAGCTTCCGGGTCGGGTTCCGCCGCATCGAGGTCCGGGACGGGCAGATCCGGCTCAACGGCCGGACGGTGCAGTTCCGCGGGGTGAACCGGCACGAGTGGCATCCCGAGACGGGCCGCAGCCTCGATGAGTCCACGATGCGGGCGGACGTCATCTTGATGAAGCAGCACAACATCAACGCGGTGCGGACCAGTCACTATCCGCCGGACCCGCGGTTCCTGGATCTGTGCGACGAGTACGGGCTGCTGGTGATCGACGAGTGTGACCTGGAGACCCATGGTTTCGCCCTGGTGAACTGGCGTCACAATCCCAGCGACGATCCCCGGTGGCAGCCGGCCTACCTGGACCGTATCGGCCGCACGGTCGAGCGGGACAAAAATCATCCCAGCGTGATCATGTGGTCGCTGGGCAACGAGTCCGGTACCGGCCGCAACCTGGCGAAGATGGCCGAGTGGGTCCGCGGCCGCGACCCGAGCCGGCTGATCCACTACGAGGGCGAACCGGACGCCCACTACGCCGATGTCTACAGCACGATGTACACCGGGCGCCCTGAACCTCCCGCTCGTCCGGCCGCCGGCCTGAGCCAGGTCAGCTTCCCCCCGGCGCTGATCGACGCCATGACACCCGAACCGCAGGACGAACGATGGCTAACCGTCACCGCGTCCCTAGCCGCGGACACGTCGTGGGCCGCCGCCGGCCACGAGATCGCGTTCGCCCAGGCGCACCTAGGCCAGCCGCCTGCTGAGCAGCCGGGCACACCGGCCGCTGACGCGACGATGGTGACGGCCGGCGGGCACTCGGGTGAGCTCGCGGTGGGCTGCGCCGTCCTAGACGCCGAAACCGGCGAATTGCGCCGCCTCGGCCAGCTAGCCGTGCACGAAGCGTCTTTGGACTTCTGGCGCGCCCCGACCGACAACGACGTCCGGAGTCCGGTCGCCGGCGCGTGGCGCCGGGCCGGCCTGGACCGCCTGCAGCAGCGGATCATCGCCGTCCAGCGCGGCCAGGACGAACTGCGCACCCTGCGCAGGATCGCNNATCGGGCTGCGGCTCGTGCTCGATGCCAGCATCGAGGAGGTCAGCTGGTTCGGTCGCGGCCCGGGCGAGGCCTACCGGGACACCCATCGTGCCACCCGGGTCGGCCGGTTCAGCGCGCCCGTCGGCTTGCTCGCCACCCCGTACGTCCGGCCGCAGGAGAACGGCAACCGCATGCACGCCCGCCGTCTGTCCCTGTCTGGCTGCGCGGGCCAGCGTCTGGACGTGACCGGATACCCCCATGTCGACTTCACCGTCCGCCGCTGGTCACCGGAGCTGCTCACCGCCGCCCGGCACCTGCCTGACCTCGTGCCAGACGGCCGCAGCTACGTTCACCTCGACGTCGCCCATCACGGCATCGGCAGTGGTTCATGCGGGCCGCCGGTTCCGCCCGGACACACCCTCACGGCGCACGCCGTCGCTTACACTCTCAGGTTCTCCGCCTGAAGCTG
>PMOU01000342.1 GCA_003161205.1 Actinomycetota bacterium
GACTCCAGCACCGCGCGCGCCAGTTCGGCCCTGGCCCCCGGCGCCAGCAGCCGCTCAGCCGGCCCGACCAGGCCAATCGAGCCGGCGATGCTGCCCGCCCGGTTCACGATGTGCGCCGCTATCCCCGCGTCGCCGACCGTGGCCTCCTGGTCCTCGACCGCGTAACCCTGCCTGCGGACCTGGGCGAGGGCCTGCCCCAGGGCCGCCCTGGTCGTCTTGGTCCGGCCGGTCAGCGGCCTCAGCTCCCCGGCCATCGCGCGCGCGCCTTCGGGCGCGGGCAGGTGCGCGACGATCGCATGCCCGAGCGCGCAGGCATGCCACGGAATGGACGCTCCTACCTCGAGGATCTGCACCGTGTTGTCAGGCCGGAACACGTGGTGCAGTACGATTACCCGCGAACCGGACAGGGTCGCGACCCAGACCGCCTCGTTCGCCCGCTGGGCCAGGGCTTCGGCCCACAGCAGCGAACGGGCCCGCAGTTCGGAGCCGTCCAGGTAAGCATTGCCGAGCTGCAGGACGGCGGCCCCCAGGCTGTACTTGCCGGTATCCGGATCCTGGGTGACGAGATCCTGACTCACCAGGGTGCGAAGCAACCCGTAGACGGTGGGCTTGGGCAGGTCGACCCGCCCGGCGATCTCGGTGACGCCCAGGCGCGGCGTCCCGGATCCAAGGGCTCGGAGAATGGCGGCCGCCCGCTCCACAGATTGGATCATGGAGTCCTCTCGGTAACGTCGAACAAGATCCAGGATAGAACATGAACGATAAACCAATGGTCGGGATCGTCCTCGTCTCGCACAGCGCCGCGCTGGCCGAGGGCACAGCCGAGCTCGCCGGGCAGATCGCCGGGGGAACGGTGACCATCGCCACCGCCGGCGGGACCGACGACGGCCGCATCGGGACCAGCATCGACAAGGTGGAGCACGCGCTGCGGCTCGCCGATGCCGGAGCCGGCGTCGTGATCCTGCCCGACCTCGGCAGCTCCGTACTCACCGTCCGGGCGCTGCTGGCCGATGCCGATGATCTTCCCGACCCGATTGCCGTCGCCGATGCCCCGTTCGTGGAGGGAACGGTCGCGGCCACGGTCACCGCCGCCGCCGGCGGGGACGTCAAGGCCGTACTGAGCGCCGCCGAGGGGGCCCGCCATGCCAGGAAGCTATGAGGAGACGGTCACCTTGACGGGTGACCTGCACGCCCGCCCGGCCGGCGCGCTGGCCGTGGCGGCGGCCAAGTTCGAATCCGCCGTGGAGCTGACCGTGGGCGCGAGCCGGGCCGACGCCAAGAGCGTGCTCGCGGTCATGGGGCTCGGCGCGGCCACCGGTCAGGCCGTCACCGTCCGCGCCACCGGCCCCGACGCGGCCGAGGCGGTCGCCACGTTGATCGGCATCCTGGCCGAGGCCACCAAGGTCGGCGGCTAGCGGCGCCACGGCGCTGTCCCCACGGCCGTTCGGGCCAGGGATTTTAAAGATTTTGCCGAACGGTCGTGGTTGCACCCCACCCGCCACCTGCGCGCGGCGACCCGGCCGGGCCAAATCGGTAACCTCTGTGTTACGGTAGCTCGACTGTTACCAAGGAAACGGGCCGGGGGGGGTGGCTGAGGAGATGACCGCCGCTCGCGCCTCCGGTGATCCGTTCGAAGCCCTCGGCGATCCGCACCGGCGCGCTATCCTCCGGCTGCTCAGCGAGGGCGACAAGCCGGTGCTCCAGATCGCCGCGGCCCTGCCGATCAGCCGTCCCGCGGTCTCGCGTCACCTGCGCCTGCTGAAGGAGGCGGGACTGGTGGCGGAGCAGCCGCAGGGCACCCGCCGGATTTACCACCTGCAGGACGAGGGGCTGAGCGCGGTCCAGGCCTATCTCGAGCGGGTCTGGGGAGACGCCGCCCGGCGGTTCCGCCTGCTGGCCGAGAACGCCGGCGCCGAGGCCGCCGAATGACTGATCCGCTGCGGCTGTCCTTGCTGCTGCCGCACTTCGTGGCCGCACTGAGCAAAGGGGACAACTGATGGCCGCTGCGAGCGATCTGAGCCATGCCAGAAAAGCCTGTTAAGTCAGCTCGACTGGTCTTCCTCAGGCCGGGATGAGCCTCTCTAACTGGTTCTTAACTGCCCAGACACGGGCAATACCGGGCGAACGCCATGGTTTTAAGTGAATTCGGCACCGGGATTACGCGGTCAGGCATAAATTGCCGTCGCTGGCCTGGACATTGGTATGCGAGTGAATTACCGTGACCGTTATGAGGGGCTGTTGCGTAGTAGCCCTGAAGGTGTTCCTTTACACCTGCGGGGCAGTAATCGGCGGTCTATGCGTCGCTTTCGGAGTGATCCCGCCGTCGTCGTTATCTTCGGGATCCGGGCCTGCCGGTTCGGCGGGTCCGGGGTCCGCGGGTTCCGGGCCGGCCGGTTCCGGCTCGTCCGCTGCCCGCAGCGCAGCCCCGGTCCCGGGTCCGGGGGTTCCCGGGACCGGGGTGCTGCGCGCCGCGGGCACCCCGGCCACTAGTCAGCGCAGGAACTGCGCCGCGGCCGCCTGCACGGCCCGGGCTACACGTTCCAGGGCCGGGCCCGCTACCCGCCACTGCTGCCAGTAAAGCTCGACGTCCATCCCGCCGGCCGGGTCGAGGTCGGCCAGGTCCGCGCCGGTGTCCCGAGCGAGCTGCAGGTCCGGGATCATGCCCCAGCCGAGTCCTAGCCGGACGGCCTGGAAGTAGGGGCCGGAATCGGGTACGTAGTGGCGCGGCGGGTGCAGCGACTGCCGGGCGCGGCGGCGCAGGTAGCGGTCCTGGATGGTGTCATCGCGGTCGAACAGGACCACNNGGGCGCGGAAGGCGGCGGCCGCCCGCGGTGCATACCGCATCCTGCCCAGGCGCCGGACGGCACACCCTGGCACCGGATTCCGCAACGTAGTGACGGCGGCCATCACCTCGCCCCGGCGGAGTAGCTCGGCGGTCCGGTTCTCGTCTTCGCGGCGCAGATCGAATACCGCACCGCCCAGCTCGGCCAGCGCCGCCAGGAACCAGGTGTCCAGGCTGTCGGCGTTGACCGCGAGCGCGACGACGGACGGTCCGGACCCTTCCCCGGCGTCCTCGGCCCCCAGTTCACGCAGGGCTTCGGCGCTGACGGCCTGGATCTGGCGTGCGGCCCGGAGCAGCGTCTCCCCCGACGTCGTGGCCCGCACCGGCTTGGAGCGGGTGAGAAGCACCTGCCCCACGCTGGTTTCCAGCGCCTTCACCCGCTGGCTGACAGCGGACGGGGTCACGTGCAAGGCCCGCGCCGCGGCGTCGAAGGTTCCCTCCGAGATAGCGGCCGCCAGCGCCTCGAGCTGGCCCGGATCCAGGTTCATCATTAACGATGCTAATGCAGCTGAAGAATGTTTAGCTGGATTGTCGCTTCTATTCTTCCTACGGTGGACTCATGCTCACCCCAGGTATGGTCGCGGCCGCGCTAGCGGGTCTGCTGTTCGGACTGTCCCTCATCGTCGCCATCGGCGCCCAGAACACCTACGTGATCCGGCAGGGCATCGCCCGCGCCCACGTCCCGACGGTCGTCACGATCTGCGCTATCTCGGACGTGATCCTGATCGCGGCGGGCGTCGCAGGCCTCGGCGCGGTGGTCGGGCACGCCCGCGGTCTGCTCCTGGCCGTGCGCCTGCTCGGGGCCGCCTTCCTGCTCGGCTACGCCGCGCTTGCGGCGCGGCGGGCACTGCGGCCCGGAACGAAGATTGCCGACGGCGCGGCGGCGACCCCATCCTGGCCGGCGGTCGTGGCGACCTGCCTGGCCTTCACCTGGCTCAATCCGGCGGTTTACCTGGACACCGTGGTCTTGCTCGGCTCGGTCGCCGTGACCCGGCCGGATCCCTGGTGGTTCGGCGGCGGCGCCGCGGTGGCCAGCGTCGCCTGGTTCGCCGGCCTGGGCTTCGGGGCCCGGCTGCTTGCCCCGGTCTTCCGTCAGCAACGCGCCTGGCGGGCCATGGACGTCTTCGTCGCGGTAGTGATGACGGTGACCGCGGCGCGTGTGCTCGCCGGAGCGTAGCCGTGACACCGACCTTCGGCGGGATGAGTCAACCTTCGTAGGTATCACAGAGCCAGGTCGTGCTCGACGATGTGGGACAGCTGAACCAGGTCGAGCACGACGTGAGCGGAACTGCCGGCCGCGGTGACCAGGGTCAGGCCCTGCTGATGAACCGTCAGCTGGTCCCTGACCAGGTAGAGCGCGCGCACCCCCGCGCTGGCCAGCTGGGTGACGCCGGTCAGATCGGCGACGAGCGGGACGGTGCCGCCCCGGCTGGCCGCCAGCAGGCGCCGGGCCAGCTGATCGGCGGTGATGATGTCCACCGGACCGGTCACCAGGGCCCGGGCCGTGCCGCTCTCCTCGATGGAGGTGTCCACCGTGAAGGCCGTCGCCGACGAGTAGGCGGCGGCGCGGGCGCTGTGGTGGCCCGGGGCCAGGATGGCCGGGCGGCTCAGCCGGAGCCGCAGGGACACGACCGTGCCCCGGATGCCCGCCGGGTCGTCAGCGGACTGCGGGGGGTGGCTCACCAGCATCGTGTCGACCACGTGCCCGGCGACCATGAGCCCATGACCGCGGTCGGTATCGGCGGGATCCGGCGGCTGCCAGTTTCCGTGGTCGGTGATCGTGCACTCCACGTTTCCCTCCTCACCGAGGGCCGCCGTCAGCTCCACCATCCCGGGCTGGCCGGGCGGATAGGCGTGCTCGATGGCGTTCGTGAAAATCTCCACCATCGCCAGGTGCAGCGCTTCCCGGTCCTCGGCGGTCGCGCCGAGCCGGTTCAGCCAGTCGGTGAAGCCATCCCTGGCCCGGGTGAGGCTGGCCCGTTCACTGGGCAGTTCCAGCTGCAGGGCCGGGACCGGAGTGGCCAGCCGCTCGGCGGCCAGGGTGGTAACGTCATCCGCGTAGCCGGTCCGGGTCAGCAGCTCCACGGTGAGCTGGCACACTCGTTCGGCCGCGGTGCGAGGCGCGCCCGCGGTCAGGGTCCGGTCAGCGGCGGCGTCAGCGGCGACTTCGGCGAGTTCCGCCATTCCCTCGCCGATCGTCCTGTCCGGCCGTTCGATGAGGCCATCGCTGTAGAGCAGCAGCAGATCGCCCGGGGCCAGCGCGGCGGTGGCCAGGACGGGTGATGAGCCGGTACCCAGCGGTCCGGTGCCCGTGCCGTCAAGGAACCTGGCCGGGCCGCCGGCGCCGACCACCAGCGGCGGAGGATGCCCGCAGGTGGTGTAGCGCAGCGTCCCGTCGGCCGGGCTGAGCACCGCCAGGGCCAGGGTCGCGGCCCGCAGGGCGGGGTTCCGGGCGGCGAAGGCATCAGTGCGCGCCAGGACCTGGGCGAGATCGGGCTCGGCGGCGAGCAGCTCGGCCAGCACGGCCCGCAACTGGCCCATGGCGGCCGAGGCCGCGACCCCGTGCCCGACCACGTCGCCGACGATGAGCGCGAGGCGGCCGCCGGGCAGGGAGATCGCATCGAACCAGTCACCCCCCGCGGCCTGCTCGTGTCCCGCCACCAGGTAGTGCGCCGCCACCTGGACCTGCGGCAGCACCGGCAGCGCGGTCGGCAGCAGCGCCTCCTGCAATTCGGCTACCACCTCGCGAGCGGTCCCGCGCCGGTCCTCAGGGTCCGTCCGGGAGTCCGGCGCCCCCTGCCGGCCAGGCCTGGCCTGCTGGTGCCGCGCGTCTGCCCGCTCCGTCACCTGGTCGGTGACATCGGCCAGGGTGATCAGCAGGCCGTTGACCGTACCGTCAGCGGCACGCCGCGGCGCGACCGTGAAATCGGCGTACACCTCCCGGATCCCGTCCGGACCGCGATCGATCTGCGCCCGCCATTCCTTACCGGTCTCCGGCTTCCCGGACGCGTACACCCGGTCAAGCAGCTCATAGAGCTGCTGGCCCCTGATCTCGGGGAACGCTTCCCGGTACGACATGCCGATCACGCCGCCGGACCGCCCGGTGAATTCCCGGTAGGCCGCGTTCGTGGCCACGACGCGATGATCCGGGCCCGCCAGGGCGACCAGAACGACCGGCATCTGCTCGAAGGCATCGCGCACGGCGTCCGCGTCGCCCACCAGCGCGCCCAGCATGTCGTGAGGAGCACTCGCCAACGCGCCCTCCTCCCTCTTCGCGTGGAGGTCCCCTACCCCTGCAGCGGAGGCCAAACGGCGCCGCGAGCAGCAGCTTCGCGCCTTTACGCCCAGCCCGGCGGGTCAGGGCAGGGGCCGGGGCGCCCCGGGAACGTGCAAAACCGGTGGCTGGGGCGTAAAAACCGGCGGGCTGGACGTTATGAACGCGTTCTCGCGGGCAGAGGAGGGCGGACATGAACGGTCACTAAGGAAAGGAACGGTCGTGAGCACTGCTGACAAGGCAAACAACAAGGCCGAAGAGGTCAAGGGCAAGCTCAAGAAGACGACGGGTCATGCCGTCGGTAACGAGCGGCTGGAGGCCGAGGGCACGGCCGACGAGACCAAGGCCAACGTCAAGCAAGCTGGCGAGAAGGTCAAGGACGCCGCCAAGAGCCTGAAGCCGTAGCCTCGGGAAACTTTCTGGCTATCCGCTCATTATGTACCGGCTCTGCTGGTGTGGATCGTCGTTAGCCGGGTACTCGGATCCCGTCCTGGGTGGCCATACAGAAAGAAGGAAACAACTCATGGCCCTCATCTTGGTCGTTCTTCTGCTCGCTCTTATTCTTGGCGGGCTCGGATTCGCGATTCACATCCTGTGGTGGATCGCCCTGATAGTCCTGGTGATCTGGCTGCTCGGATTCCTCGTCCGGATGGGCGAAGGCACATCGCGAGGCCGCTGGTACCGCTGGTTACAGAGCCATCCCGCCTAACCGGCGGCGGTGGCATCCGGCCCGGCTGACCCACTGGCGCCGCCCCTAGCGGCGTCGCCAGGGTCAGGCCGGGCGGCCGTGAGGGCCTCGTCGAGGGTGTCGTACATCGGCAACCGGTCGGCGAGGCCCGTGATCCACAGCGCCTTGGTGTAGCGGTAGCGTGCTCCCGCGAGCAGGAACATGCCGTCCGCCTCGACCTGGCGCCGCCAGTGACCGACGATGACGGCGAGTGCGGTCGTGTCCATGAAGTCCACGCCCGACAGGTCGAAGATCATCCGGTTGCTGCTGTTACCAGCTTCGGTCAGGCAGTCGTCTAGCTGCTGACTGGAGGTAACGTCAAGCTCGCCGTGAACGGCGACCACCACGCAAGCGTCATGGGATTCCACCGAGATGCGGGGCTCTGCCACCTGCGCTCCAACGTGTCGGCTTAGACGGGGATGGTCACACGAATCGTATGCCTGATCCCGCCAGGCGCGGCATCCTTCCCGTCACGCGCGGGATCCCTCCCGCGCAGAGCTGCAGTTGTACTGTTGGCGGGACAGGCGGTCCCTCAGTAATCGGCAACCGATACATAGGAACAACCCATGGACGTTGACGATAGCCAGCCGCGCATGGCCGCGTTTATGCGCGACCATCAGGACAAAGTTGTCGGCCGCTGGAGTGAGCTGGTGGCGGCGGGCGTCCGCGGCCGGAGTTCGGCCGCGGAAGTGCGGCATGAGCTCGAAGACATCTACTCACTCGTCCTCAAAGCGATGTCTGGCGCGGACGATAAAGCGCGCACGGAGCTGCGAGCGGCCCTGGCCGAACTATCCAGGTCCCGCGCACGAAGCGGATTCACGCCCAGCGAAACGGCGCTCGGCGTGTTCTCGCTCAAGGAAGCTGCCGGTATCGGTCCCCGCCATCATCATCACGGGCGCCGACGTGCCCGCACCGCCGCGTGCCGCCGCCTTGCTGCGTAAGGACGAGCGCACCCGCGAGCGGCTGGAATTCACCATCCGCGGGGCCATCCGCGCCGCTGGCCGCGGACCCGGCCGGAGGACCCGATGACCGATGCCCCGGCCACGGTGCTGGTCGCGGACGACGACGAGGCCAAGCGCTACATCCTGACCACCTGGCTGCGGCGGGCCGGCCATACGGTGGTCGAGGCGGCCACCGGAGGCGAGGCCCTGGAACTGGCCGGGACCGCCGAGCTTGTCCTGCTCGACGTCAACATGCCCGACATGAGCGGCTACGACGTCTGCAGGCGGATCAAGAGCGACCCGCGGACCGCGGCCATCCCGGTGGTCCAGGTCTCGGCGACGGCGGTCACGGTCTCTGACCGCGCCCTAGGGCTGACGCAGGGCGCCGACGCTTACCTGACCGAGCCGACCGAACCCGAGGAACTGCTCGCCGTCGTCGGGGCCGCGCTGCGCTACTACCGGGCCCGCAAGCGCGCGGAGCGGACGGCGTCCATGCTGGCCGAGCTGACCAGGACGGCGCTGCGCATCAACGCCGCCGAAACCTTCGACGGCCTGGCCCGCGCCGCGGTGGCCGGAGCCGCGCGGATCTTCGCCGTGCAGGCCGTCCTCATCCTGGAGATGCCGGACGGCCAGGTCCGCCGGATGGCGGCCTCCCCGCAGCACCTGGAGCCCGCGCAGCGTGGCGGCCCGCTGGGGCTGGCGGACAGCGTGGCCGGCCATGTGCTCAGCGCCGGCGAGGCTAATGCGGCCACGATGGTCACGAGCGAGGAGTGGCTGCGCCTGGTCCCCGACTCCACGCTGCGCTGCGATGTCTGCCTGGCGGCGGCCCGGGTCAAGCCGGACCGGCCGCCGGTCGCCATCGCCGTCGAACGCGAGGGCGTGCCCGGCGAGGATGAACAGCAGATCCTCCGCCAGCTCGTGCAGTCGGTCGCGCTCGCGGTCGCGGCCTTGCGTTCCTACGCCGAGGAGCACCTGGTCGCCCTGACGCTGCAGCGCAGCTTCCTGCCCGCGGCCCTGCCCGAGGTAGGAGGCCTGGCCATGTCCTCTCGCTACATTCCGGCCAGCGATCAGGCCGAGGTGGGCGGGGACTTTTACGAGGCGCTCCAGTGGCGGGGCAAGGTCCTCGTCGCGATCGGCGACGTGCAGGGGCACTCGCTGCACGCCGCGACCGTGATGGGCGAGCTCAGGCACGCGCTGCGCGCCTTCGCCATCGAGGGGCACTCGCCGCTGGCCATCACCGGCCTGGTCAACGAGGTGCTGACGCGTTACCACCCGGGCATCATCGCGACGTTGTGCCTGGTGGTGCTCGATCCCGCCTCGGGTGAACTGGAGATCGTGAACTGCGGGCACATGCCGCTGCTACTGGTCGACGGAGCCAGCGCCACCTATCGTGGTGAGGGGGGTCTCCTGCTGGGAGTGCCCATGCACGAGCCGCACGTCGAAACGGCCGTTCTCCCGATGGGAGGCACCGTCCTGCTGATGACCGACGGCCTGGTCGAGGAGCGGGGCGTCTTCCTCGACGCCAACCTGGAAAAGCTGCGGATGGCCGCCGAGGAAGTCAGCGGTGCCGACGTCGAGGCCTTCAGCAACCACCTGATGTCCATCTTCGGCCCCCGGGAGGACGACGTCGCGATGATCGCACTCCGCCGGACCCCCGTGCCAAGGTTGCCGGGAGGGACTTTTTAATGGACCGAACGGTGTCTGGCGACAGCACGGAACAAATCGCCGAGCTGGCGGCGCGTTACGCCGCGCTGCGGCGAGCGGTCAGGTCACCGGGAGCCGAACCCAGTGATGTGCTCGATGCGGCGTTCACCGAACTGGAAGGGGCCATCGACCTGCTCAGGGCGGCCGGGGCCGGGTCCGCGCCGGGCCGGCCGGCCGGGGAAAGCCAGCAGCAGGGAAGTGACAGCGCCGAGCGCAGCTTGCTGCGGGCGGCCTTTCAGGACACGCCCGTTCCGCTGTTCCTGCTCACCCGCGACGGCGTCGTCCAGCGGGTCAACAGGGCGGCGGGCGACGTCATCGGGGCCAAGCCCGGCTACGCCACCGGCCGGCCGTTCACGGCCTTCGTCAACTTGCCCTCGCGGGCCGCGGTCAACTCTCAGCTCACCGCGGTGGCCAGGACCGGCAGGCAGCGCCGGATCCGGTGCAGCCTGCTGTCCCCGGACGGCCTGGTGCCCAGCGAGCTGATCATCGGCACGGTCGGCCTGCGCGGCGAGGCGGACCCGCTGATGGTCGCGGTGCGGGATGCCGCCCGCCGCCCGGCCGGCGGTGAGATTGACAGCGGTGAGATTGACAGCGGGGAGGCTGACAGCGGCGCGCGGCTCGGCGCCGTCCAGGCCGTCACCCGGCGGCTCGACCTGGTCACCGCGGTCGCCAGGCTGCTGCTCGAGAACGAGGGGTTCAGCGAGGCCAG
>PMOU01000668.1:0-2842 GCA_003161205.1 Actinomycetota bacterium
ATAACCTATGGCTCTGAACTGCGCCCCGACCGCGACTCGAACGCGGGACCTACTGCTTAGGAGTCAGGCGCTCTATCCTCTGAGCTATCGGGGCCTACCGAGGTTCTAGCCTACCTGGGCGACCGGCGTGAACTTATCATGCCCGGCTAAACGGGCGCTGCCGCTCAGCCGGGCTAGCGCGGCGTACTACGGTCAGGGCGGAACGCGGGCCCGTGACCGGGCACGATCACCGTGGCGAAGGACAGCAGCAGGTCGCGGCTGGCGTGCAGCGCGGCGGCGTCTTCGCCGAGCGGATCATCGGCCGGGCCGTCCGCGCCCCACCACGCGTGCGTGCAGGCGAACACGTCGCCCGGCGTGGACGCCATGGTGGAAATGTCCTGCGCGGTGTGCCCGGGCGTGCGCAGCAGCCGGACCGAGGTGCCGAGCTCCGCCCCCTCAGCCGGTCACGGCCACCGGGATGCCTGGTCACAGGGCGAGTCAGGGAAGAGCGAAGGGGAGGATGATGCCGTCTAGGGCGTGGGCGCACAGGTCGTCTTCACGGTCGGCCGGGAGGGCGGCGATGATCTTGGCGACCAGGTCACGCAGGCGCTTGATGTTGGCTGCGAAGACCTCGAAGACCTCGGTCTGGGTGACGCCTTCGCCTTCCTCGACGCCGGCGTCGAGATCGGTGACCAGGGCGAGCGGGGTGTAGCAGAGGGCGAGCTCACGGGCGAGGACGGCCTCGGGGTGGCCGGTCATGCCGACCAGCGTCCAGCCCTGGGCGGCGAACCAGAGCGACTCAGCCCGGGTGGAGAACCGGGGGCCCTCGATGACGACCAGCGTCCCGGAACCCACGGGCGCCCAGCCGGACTCCCGGGCGGTCTCGATCGCGGCCGGACGGATCGAAGGGCAGTACGGATCGGCGAAGGGCACATGGCATGCGCCCTGGTCGAAGTAGGTCTGCTCCCGGGTCGTGGTGCGGTCGACGAGCTGGTCGGGGATGATCAGCGTGCCTGGCCCGTAGGAAGACGTCAGCGAGCCGACGGCGGTCGGTGCCAGCACGCGCCGGACGCCGAGCGAGCGCAGCGCCCACATATTCGCGCGGTAGGGAATCTTGTGCGGCGGAAAGCGATGGTCACGGCCGTGCCTGGGGAGAAACGCAACCCGCCGTCCGGCCACCTCGCCCACCGTGACCGGGTCGCTCGGCGGCCCGAACGGGGTGTCGATCTTTACCTCTTCGGCGTCCTCGAGGAACTCATAAAAGCCCGAACCGCCGACAACGGCAAGGCTCGCGACGTCCGCCATGGCGGATCAGGCGACCTTCTCGCTAGCCGAGGACGACTTGGACGGCGTGCTCACGGCCTCGCCTGACTTCTTGTCGGCGGCCTTGCTTTCCGACCCGCTGCTACCCGAATCCGACCCCTTCGAGGAGTCCGACCCCTTCGAGGAGGAGGCACTGTCGCCGGACGGCTTTTCGGCCGGCACGACCGACGAACCCGAGCTCTTCCGGCTGTCCGTGCGGTAGAAGCCCGACCCCTTGAACACGATGCCGACCGGCGAGAACACCTTCCTGAGCTTGCCGCCGCAGACAGAGCACACGGTCAGCGGCTCATCGGTGAACTTCTGCACGGCCTCGACCGGCTCCCCGCACTCGGTGCAGGTGTACTGATACGTGGGCACGAACCCCTCCTTCACGCGAGCATCCCCGCCCGCGCGGGCAAAACTGTGGTGGCAGATTAGCACTCTCGACATCCGACTGCTAAGCATATCTAACCCCACAGCGCCTCCTGAGATTCCTTACGCTAGGCGGCCGGCAGCGGAGTGACGCCGTGCGCAGGGCGGACCACGGCGCGGACGGGAACATCGTGCGGTTCGGCGGGCAGGTGGTCGACCAGTTCGTCGTCATAGAGCAGCGCGATCAGCGGGATCATCGGGCCGACCCGGGCCAGCGCCCGGTCGAAGCTTCCCCCGCCCCGGCCGAGCCGATTCCCGGCGCGGTCTACGGCCAGGGCAGGCACCAGCACGGCGTCCGCGCGGGCCACGGTCTCTACGCCGCGCCGCGCCGCGCCCGGCTCCAGCAACCCGCGGGCCGCAGGCACCATCGAGTCCGGGCCCTCATACGAGGCCCAGTCCAGGTCGCCGTCCTCCCGCAGCACCGGCAGCACCACGTAGGTCCCCCTCTTCCAGAGCCCGAACACCAACCCGCGCGTCTCCGGCTCCGCCCCCACGGAGTAATACACCGCGACCGTCCCCGCCATCTGCAACTCCGGCAGCGACAACACCGAATCCCGTATCCCCCGCCCCGCCGCGGCCCGCTCCGCGGCAGTCAACCTGCCTCGCGACTCGAGCACCTGCGAGCGCAAAGAGGCCTTCTCAAGGTGCACATCGGGCATGGTCCACCCCTAAGCCAGAGAGCGGGGCGGCGGGTGCGAGCCGACCGGCGTTCCGTCCGCCGGACGGCTCGCACCCCCGCACCACCCACCGTACCCTCATGGTTTTTTAAGGAAGAACATGCACGTAGACCGCACCTACCGCCAAGAACACACTGCGGAGTTCGCTAGTGTTCAGGCATGGCTCATACCACCGCCGATGCCAAGGATGTGACCAAGGCCGTCATTCCTGCCGCCGGTCTGGGTACCAGGTTCCTGCCCGCGACCAAGGCGACCCCGAAGGAAATGCTGCCGGTGGTCGACAAGCCCGCGATCCAGTATGTCGTGGAGGAGGCCGTTGCGGCCGGCCTGGACGACGTGCTGATGGTCACCGGCCGGAGCAAGCGCTCCATCGAAGATCACTTCGACCGGAACTACGAGCTCGAAGAGGCGCTGGCCGCCAAGGGCGATACCGAACGGCTCGAGCAGGTGCG
>PMOU01000668.1:2873-3045 GCA_003161205.1 Actinomycetota bacterium
ACGACCTCATCGACAGCCGCGACCCGCTGCTGGTCCGGATGATCGAGGTGCGCCAGCGCTACGGCGGCAGCGTGGTCGCGCTGATGGAGGTCGACCCGGAGCAGGTCTCCCAGTACGGGAGCGCGGCCATCTCGCCGACCGGCGAGGAAGACGTGGTCACGGTCACCGACCT
>PMOU01000082.1:0-3228 GCA_003161205.1 Actinomycetota bacterium
AGCGCGGCCAGCGACACCCGCTTATTACTGCCGCCGGTCACCCGCACCACCGGGGTCTGGCCCCGGCGCCCCCAGGTCCGGCCCACGGGCGGCCTTAAGCCCTGGCCTGACTCATCCTCGAAACAGAGCCAGGCGCCCAGGTCCGCCGCCGTCCTTTTACCACCGGCCAGGTCACCTCCCGCCAGGCGGCGATCGCCGCCTCATCCCGCTCGGCCGCGCGCCGGGCCGGGACCTGCACGCTCCAGCCCATCCGGTGCAGCATCACATCCAGCCCGGCCAGCGTGTACTGCACCCCGAACCGCCGCCGCACCAGCTCCGCGATCCGGGCCAGCGTCCAGCACTGATCCTCCCAGCCCCAAGACGCCGGGCCGGCATCCAGCACCGCGTCCAGCTCACGGACCTGAGCGGCGGACAGCTTGCACCGGGCACCGCCAGCCCCCTTCGAGGCCAGCGCGGCCCGGCCGCCAGCAGCCAGCGACCGCCGCCACCGGTTCACCGACATCCGCGACACCCGGAACCGCTTCGCCACCTCCCGGTCGCTAGCTCCCGCCTCGATCAGCTCCGCCGCAGCCAGCCGCACCTGCTCCCGGCGAGCCCGCTCCTGAGCCGTCAGCCCGCCGCCATCGGGATACCTCATGACTCCGGCATACCGCGACGCGGCAGCCACTACCAGAGGCAGTAACCCTCAAAATTGAAGATCGTTAGTCTTGGCGCACTGCGCGACCGGGGCGCTGTAGTCACTGGCTTCGACTCCAGCGCCGGGATGCTGGAACTGGCCCGGCGGCGGCTCGGCCCGGACGCGGACCTGCACGTGGCCGACCTGGCCAGCCCGCTGCCGTTCCCCGACGGTTCGTTCGATGACGTCATCGCGGCCCTGGTGCTGCACTACCTGGAGGACTGGGCCGGGCCGCTGGCCGAGCTGCGGCGCGTGCTGAAGCCCGGCGGACGGCTGATCGTGGCCGTCGAGCACCCCTTCGCGATTGAGCTCATGCACCGTGCGCAGGGAGGCAAGTCCAGCTATTTCGAAACCCGCAGCCGGACTGAGGAATGGACGTTCGGCGGACACAGAGCCCTGATGACCTTCTGGGACCGGCCGCTGCACGCGATGACGGACGCCTTCACCGCGGCCGGCTTTCGGATCACCGTCATCAGCGAGCCGCCCGCCGCACCGGACACCCCTCCCGAACTGTTCCCTCCCGAGTTCGAAGGCAGGACGACTTTCCTGGGCTTCCTGTTCTTTGTCCTAGAGGCCGACTAACATCGTTTAGCCCCGACTACTCCGATATGGGTATTGCCAAGTGCCCATCGGTTGATAGACGCTCGAGACATGGAAGCGACACAGACGCCGCTATCTGGCACCGAGACTGTGCTCATCGGCCTGGTGGTGTCCATCGTGCTCGTCCCGTCCGTAACCTGGCAGGTGGTCCAGCATTTCCAGGTCATGGCACACGAAGGAATGCATGGAGTCGTCGGGTCGCTTTCTGGCCGCACGGTGGAGCACATCGAGCTGAAATCGGATGCCAGCGGCGGAACCAGCGTCGTCCCCACGTCTGGCCCGGGATTCTTGGTCGCCGGTTTCGCCGGCTATCTGGGGCCGAGCGCGTTCGGGCTCGGCGCGGCCAGGCTCATTCAGTTCGGGCACATAATAGTGGTGCTCTGGGTGAGCATGCTGCTGCTCGGGTTGTTGCTGATCAGACTCAAACCGTCGTTCGGGTACGTCACAGTTCCCCTGGCGGGGTTCCTGATCTTCCTCATTCTCAAGCACATGTCGCAGTCGGCAGAGATCCTGGCCGCTTACGCGATCACCTGGTTCCTGTTGCTCTCCGGCACCCGTATCGTTGTGCAACGCGGCGTCAACGCCAGCGACGCCGGCCTTCTCAGGGATCGCACGAGTATTCCCCGACTGGTGTGGTTCGCATTGTGGCTGGCCGGCACGCTGACCGCTGTGGTGATCGGCGCCCGCTGGATGCTCCACCCGGTGCCGACATGGTAGGCGGGGCGCCCGATGTGTCGTAGTCAGCGATAGTGAGCCCCATGACCTCGGCAATTCGGGCCGTGGCGCCGTCGATGAGCTGAGGTCGCGGATAGCGAGCCTTGCGTACCGGCGTCCACGCCACTGGACCGCCAGGCCACGGTTCCTGTCGGCCAACTGCTTCGGCGACTACTACACCCGCGGCGGGATCGACGTGCGGACCCGCGAGCTGCTGACCTTCACGATGCTGGCGTCCCCTCGGCGGATGCGATGCCCAGGCTAGCGCCAGGCAAAAACCGGCTGTTCGTAGTGGGCAACCCGCTTAACCTCGCCGCGGCAGGCGATCCAGCAGAATTGATGGACTACGGCTGCGGTCGGGGCGTGCAGATAGCTTCCGAACAGTGGTAGCTGGATCACCGGCGCGTCGGACTCCGGGATCGAGATAAACCGCGGCTCGACGTCGAGGTCGGCCAGCGGTACCTGGTGCACGGACGCGACCTCGGCCTCGGCGCCCGTCAGCTCGCCGACTTGGCCAGCCCAGCAGACCACCGGGGTGATGACGTAACCCGAGCGGGTCACGTAGTCGTCGAGTAGCCCGAGGACCGCCCCGGCACCGAGGCTCAGTCCGACTTCCTCGGCGAGCTCGCGCAGCGCGCCCTCGGCCGCCGTCTCGCCGGCATCACGTCGGCCGCCCGGCAGCGCCCACTGGCCGGCATGCGCCCGCAGCCTGGCGGCGCGGCGGGTCAGCAGCAAAGACGGTATCCCGTCGTGCTCGGTGACGCAGACGGCGACCGCGGCCTGCCTGAGCTCCGGCAGGTTCGCGGCCACTTGCGGGAAGCTCGCCAGACGGGCCGCGGCCGTGCTCCGGTCGAGCGGGACGGCTGCGTCTGAATAGCTCACGTTATCGAGCATAATTGCCGGCCTCCCGCGGCGGCGGCCGGGATCCGCCAGCTGATGCGCCCGCCGACGCTGGCCTCGCGCTCGACCATCCGTTTTCAGGCCCGATAAGATCCCACGTAGGGCAAGCGTCCTGTGCTGTCGCCGGTGATCGTGGCGGGGCTGGCCGCGGCCAGCGGGGATCGTTCGGGCCGCTTGTGCAGACCCTGTACAAGGCGCGACGCACCGCCATCGCCCGGATGAGCGCCGAATGCACCGAACTCGGCGGCCGCGGCGTCGTCGGCATCCGGCTGACGGCCGGGATGCGACGCTCGAAGTCAGCTTCACCGGGACGTTCAGCGACTGGGCGCCGAGGGCGT
>PMOU01000082.1:3240-5240 GCA_003161205.1 Actinomycetota bacterium
GCCGCGCAACGGCAGGGCACGTCGAGCCTGTCGGTACTGTCCCTGGACCCGCAACGCCGGCAGGCGGCGCGCATGGGAAATTCAGCGACGCGGGACGCAGCCAGCCAGGCGGCACCGTTCGCCCTACCGGTCCGGGAGGACAGGGCCGCAGTATGGCGCGCTGCCTCCTTTGGCCGGCCGGACGTATGAGGTAGTGGTCAGCTCGCGGGGCCAGGAACGCCATTACTGGCGTGCGCTTCGGCGTACTGCTTGACCGCAGCCATCGTCCGCAGGTTCTCCTTGTCGAACTGCGCGGTGATCGCCGGCCTGAGCGGCCGGAAGACAATCGGCATGCTGAAGTCAAGGATCAGCCACCGGTTCACGGCAGTGCCCGTCTCTTCTGGCTCGAACGAGTAGTGGATATGCACATCCACGGTGGTCCGCAACTGGCGGACCCGGATGGTGTGGTGAAAGTCGATCGACCCCGGGCGCTGGAAACCAGTGACGGTGCCCCACCAGTCCTTGCCCGGCTCGCCTGGCTTGCCGTCGTGGTAGCGGCTGCCGAGCTGGACGGGATAAGGCTNNGACGTCCGTGGTGCGGGCAAACTGCCCTGACGGAGGCAGCCAGCGGTCGTAGTGCGGCATGTCCGCAAGCAGGCCGAACAACAGTGCTGGGGGCGCCGCGACCTTGGCGGTGTAGAACCGGTGCCATTGCGAATGCGGCATGGGCAGCCTCCCGTTACGCAGTGGCGCAGCGCAGGCAGAAACTCTACTAGGACGAGGTGAACTCTGCGCTATACCGGCACCCCCTGCCTGAGACCGAGCGCCAGTAGGTACTGGATCACGCCGACTCTAGGCAAGAGCCTGGGGGCGGACCTAAGCTGCCTTTAGTGAATCTGGTTTCACTAGCGGCCCGGGGATCGCGACCGTCGTACCGGGTTCGGCGTGTCCGCAGAGAGGCGGGTGACCTGGGTGGACGGGACGTCAGCAGCTGACCATAGGACGGTGGCCGGCTACACCGTCAGCGACCTGTTCCAGCGCGCCTTCCGGGTCTTCGCCGACCGCACCGCAGTGACCTCCGAGGACGGCCGCTGGACCTACCGCGAACTGGGTGAGCGGGCGGCGCGGCTGGCCGGCGGGCTGCAGCGCCTCGGCCTGGGCCGTGGGGACCGGGTCGCGGTCTTGTCCGAGACCCGTCCCGAGTACGTGGAAACGTACGCCGCGCTGGCCTCTCTCGGCATCACCGCGCTCACCCTCAACATCCGGTTCCACCCAGAGGAGCTGGCGTACTGCCTGAGCGCCGGGGCGCCGCGCGCCGTTATCACCTCAGCCGCCTGCGCTCCGTCGCTGACCTACGCGCGCTCCCAGCCGTCTCCGGTCACGACGTGGGCCTGCCTGGATGACCCGCCCGAGGGATACATCCGCTACACCGATCTGCTCGACGGGCCGCCGGCCAGCCCGGCTGAGGTGCGCGGCGAGGACATCCACAACGTCCTGTACACCAGCGGCACCACCGGGCGGGCTAAGGGCGCCATGATCAGCCAGGCCGCGGCCGCCATCCGGGGGCTGCGGCTGGCGCAGTGGTTCGGGCTGCGGGAGCAGGACGGTTTCATCGGATGGCTGCCGCTGTTCCACTGCGGCGGTGACGAGTCCCTGTATGCCACCATGCTCACCGGGGGTACCTACGGCACGCTGCGCAAGGCCGACGCCGAGACGATGTACCGCATGATCGAGCGAGACCGGCTGAGCTGGACACTGCTGCTGCCCGGCGTCATCACTGACTTCCTTGACCACCCGCGGCACGGTGACTACGATCTGTCCTCGCTGCGGTTCGCGATCGGCTACGCGAACATGATGCCGGGCGTGGTGCAAAAGCTCACTGCCTCCTTCGATATCGACTTTTATGACGCCTTCGGCCAAACGGAGACGAGCTACCTGCTCGCGCACGGTATCAGCGGGCCGGGCGAGGCGCCGTCACTGCGCAAGCTTCCCAGCCCGCTGCTGGACGTGCGGCTGGTCGA
>PMOU01000033.1:0-17895 GCA_003161205.1 Actinomycetota bacterium
TCGGCGACCGCGAGCAGGCGGCGGCCCGCGCTCACCAGCCGTCCCGCCGTCCCGCCCGTCCCGGACGGCCCGGCGGGTCGTCCCCGCCCGCGTCCGGCCTCGCGCGGATACCGCCGTGCCCGAGCTGGACTGCCCCGGTGAACGCTGAGTCCTTCACGCCTGGCTGCCTCCTGAACGCACGGCCGGCCCTGACCCTGCCGGCGGCCACCGTGCCGTCGGCAACGAGGGGGGCACGCCCCGGGCGGGCCGGGGCGGAACTCCCTCCATCTACAGAAATCCGGTTTTCGATGCCCTTTTTCACCCTCGGGTCCGAAATCAGTTACCAGAGAGGCAAAATTAGCCCACTGTTACAGGAGGTTGATATACCTGGCTTGTACCTTTCTTGGTCCTTTGGTGTACCTGCGGTGTACCTCGGGCTGCCTTTTCGCCGGTCCTGGCCGTCGCACGGCGGTGGTCTGCTAACCGTCGCTTTTCACGCGCGGCGCGGGCCTGGAGGGCCGAGGGCACCTAGGCCTTGGACGCGGGCGCGGTTCCGGCCTTGCCGGGAGGCCGCGCTGGCGCCCGAGGCGTCAGGTTCCGCCGCCCGCGTCGGCGTGTCCAACCAGGCCGCCTCCGAACTGCTCCGCCAGCTCCGCGCCGACCAGGACCGCCCGCCGGGAGCCGCACGCGCCGCCTGCCTCCTGCCGCCGTCCCGCGCGGGCAGCGGCAAGCCGGCGGCGTCGGCCTGGGGAATCAGCGCACGTCAAGCGACCTTTCGAAGGTCCGCCAGGCCCGGTTCACCACCTCTTCGTCACCGTTAGCCCTGCCCCACCACAGGCCGCTGAGAGCGTCCACGACGGCGTAGCAGGCCAGCATCTCGCGCTCTTCGGGGGCAAGCGCACGCCCGTAACCCGCGAAGAACTGCTCGCGGAGATCCGGCCTGCGGTCCCACGGGCCGTACTCCAGCCGGGCCAAGTCACGGACGGCCGCAGCGGGCTCGGCCCGTTCCCAGTCAATGACGCCCAGCCGGCCGCTGCCCGAGTCCCAGATCCAGTTACGAGGCTGGAAATCCCCGTGGCTGGCAACGGCCGGAACCCGTGGGCCGAGCCGGGCAAGCCGCCCCGCGCACTCGCGCACCAGTGCCCGCTGCGCCGGCGTGAGCAGCCCGCCGGCCTCGCCCAGGTACCCGTCCACCCGGCCGGCCAGGCGGCCGGCATCGGCCCCGGAGTCCGCCGCCTGCCTGCTCTCGTGCAGGCGCCCGAGCAGCAGGCCAGCCTGCCGGTGCACCGCTCGCTCCTCCCGCAGCCCGAGCCCTAGCCCCTGGACAGGCTCGCCGGGCACAGCCGTAACGACCATGACCAGGAGTCCGGGGTCCGCAGCGGCCAGCTCAGGGACGCGCCCCGGCCCGAGCGCCCGCGCCCAGCCCCGCAAGGCGGCCACCTCCCGCGCGTGAAAACGGCCAGAGGAATGGCGCTTGAGGTACCAGCACCCGCCGCAGGCGCCGGTCAGCCGCCATACCGCCGAGCTGTCCCGCTGCCAGGAACAGTCGGTCACGTCCGTGAGCTCCCCCGCCACCTGGCGCGCCAGCGCAGCCAACGGCCCCGGCAGATCCGACACAGCCCGAATCCTCCCACGGGCCGGGCCGCTTCGGGGCACGACACGCTCGTCGCTGCGGTAGGCGGCGACCGTTGACTTGCCGGCGCCGGGAGTCCCTGCGAGAAAGATGAACGCCCTCACGAGCTGACCGTAGTGGCCCCGGACGAGAGAGCCGTCTCACCTACGGTGCCGGGACGGGGCCGGCTGGCCTGGCGTGGCAGGCTACGGGCTGCTTGGGCTGGCTGGCCGACTGGCGAGCAGGCTGTAGGTGTTGGGCAGGCGCCCGTCCCAGGCTGCGGCGCGGACGCCGCCGGGTCTCCAGAAGGGCTCCGGGTACTCGGCGAGGGAGAGCAGTTCCATGCCCCCGGTGACCACGGCGGTGACGACCTGGCCGAGGGTGTGCTGCCACTCGACAGCTCCGCGGGCGGGGAAGGTGTCGTTGACGTGGCTCCGCGCGAAGTAGCTGCGGTCGGCCCTGATGCCTGGCGTGTCCTCGTCCCAGGTCCACAGGGGGACCGCCGGGTGTCCCTCGTAGACGAACAGGTGCCCGCCGCGGCGCAGGAGCCGGGCTGCCTCGCGCGCCCACGCGTCCAGGTCCGGCATCCAGATCAGCGCGCCCTTCCCCGTGTAGACGAGATCCGCAGTCCCGTCCGCGAGCGGGACGCCGGGCACCGTGCCGACGATGTAACGGCACGCCAGCCCCAGCTCGCCGGCCCGCCGCTGCGCGGCCCCGGCGGCGGTGCCGCTGTAGTCGACCCCGACCACCGACTTCGCGCCGGCCTGGACGAGCGCGGCGTCCTCCAGCCCGTGGCCGCTCTGCAGGTGCACGACCTCAGGGGCGCCGTCCAGGATGTCCCTGAGAAGGCCGCGCTCGACGGCGTTCAGCGAGGCCCCGGACGCGGCCTGCGCGAGCAGGTCGTCGTACTCGCGGACGTGCTTGCGCGACGCGGCCTCCCAGGCCACCCGGTTCGCCTCCGTTACCGCGTCCATGCCGTCATGGTCTCCGCGCGCGATTGCCGCTGTCAAAGGCATTACACCGCACGGGCGGCGCTGCCACCGGAGACGGAGTCCCGCCGCCCGCCGCCCGCCGTTAGCCTCGGGCTTTCGCCTGGAATTAGCCGCGGCCGTCTATACAAATGAAGAAAGTGCCTCTGGCCTGGGAGGATTGGGCTTGTCGAGAGTCCTGTCCACCAGCGAGCCGAAGGCACTTTCCGGGTGAAGAATAGCGCACGAGGGCACCGTGTGACGGTGTCCGCTGACGGGCGGGGCCTGGTCTCGCAGGCCGGCGCGGTCCTGTTGTGGGAGACGATGCGGGTGACCGGCCTGGGCCGGGGCCTGTCAGCCGGGCTGGCCCGGTGGCGGGCGCCGCGGGCGGTCCACGACCCGGGCAAGGTCATCGGCGACCTGGCCGCCGCGGTGGCGCTGGGCGGGGACTGCCTGGCCGACATCGCGGTGCTGCGCGAGCAGCCGGCCCTGGCCGGGCCGGTCGCGTCCGACCCTGTGGTGTCCCGGCTGGTCAGCCAGCTGGCCGCCGACCTGCCGCGGTCGCTGCAAGCGATCCGCTCAGCCCGTGCCGCGGCCCGGGAGCGGGCCTGGTCCCTGGCCGGGACCGCGGCGCCCGGCGGGGACGGCGGGCTGGTCACCGTCGACCTGGACGCGACCATCGTGATCGCGCACTCTGACAAGGAGCGGGCCGCGCCGACCTGGAAGAAGACCTTTGGCTTTCACCCCGTGACCGCGTGGGCCGACCACGGGGCGGACGGGAACGGGGAAGCGCTGGCCCTCGAGCTGAGAGCCGGGAACGCCGGCTCGAACACCGCCGCCGACCACGTGCAGGCCACCCGGCTGGCGCTGGCCCAGCTGCCCCGCCGCCAGCGGCGCAAGGTCCTGGTCAGGGCCGACTCCGCCGGCGGCACGCACGAGTTCCTCAGGTGGCTCACCGCGCCGTCCCGGCGCCTGCACTACTCCGTCGGCATGACGATCACCGAGGACATGCAGGCAGCGATCCTGCAAGTCCCCGAAGACGGCTGGACGCCGGCTTACGACGGCGACGGGAAAGTCCGCCAGGGCGCCTGGGTCGCTGACATCAGCGGACTGCTCGACCTGGACGGCTGGCCGGCCGGGATGCGGGTCATCGTCCGCAAGGAGCGGCCGCCGCCTGCGGCTCCGCCTCGCCGAACGCTGGCCCTGGGCCACCGACGTGACCGCCGCGGTCGCCCGCCTGCAAGCCCTCCCGTCCGGCTGACCAGCCGGAACACCCCGACGACCAGGAAGGAGCAGAACACCCGGGCCCGTGGAACCCCGCCCAGCCGGCGCGACAGCCGGCCAGCCGGGCATCGCCCGCACCAGAAAACCAACCCAGCCGAACACCTCAGGACAGCAGATCAGCGGCGCGAAAGATCGAGGTTAGCAGGGACTCTGAGGGGAGCCCGGAGGATACGGCTGGTAGACGCGCTGTCGGCGCGGCGGGGTGAGGTTTATTTCCTTTTGCGAGGCAGGTTCCGGCGATCACGCTAGGCGGCAGATGCTTCAGATAGCCCCTTCCCAGAGCCGAGTCGTCTGATCCATTATTGCCGTCAGCCCATAATGCGAATGAACGCGATACATGGCCATTTGCGTCTTCTCTTCGGTTACGTCCGGCTCCTCAAGGCACTCGCTAATTCCTGTTGCGAGCGCCCGGGGGTCGCGTTGCGGAACGATTCGGCCGGCATGTCCTCCCGCGAGGGCTTCGATCATTCCCGGAACATCTGTACAGACCGCAGGAAGCCCTATTGCCATCGCTTCCAAGAGTGCATACGGCATTCCCTCGGCTGTACTTGAGAGTACGAATAGGTCATGATCGCGAAGGAGTGATAGCACGTCCGCGTTCCACCCTCGCAGGAACACTCGCCCGCCGAGCCGCAGGCGCTTTATCTGTTCGGAAAGCTCCGGCCCGGCCGGCCCTTCACCGTATATGTTAAGCTCGCCTACGAGTTCATCGGGCAACAGGCNNCGCAGTGTCAATTTTCGGTATTTGGCAATGCGTTCCAGGTCGACAGCGTTATTGATGACCACGGAGCGCACTCCTTCGAGCCCTACCGCGTCAGCCATGGTGTCCCGGTTGCCCGATGAAACGAACACAACGGCAATAGCGGTCGCGTATGAGGCGCGTATCTCGGCTTGGTGTGCGCTTGACAGTTTGATCTGCTGGTCTACCTGCTGCTCGGTAATGATTAGCGCGATTCCCAGGCTTCTAGCCACGAAGCGTAGCGCCAGGCAGGATCGCGGCGATCCGCCCACGATGTGAATGCCGTCTGGCCGTGATTCTTTCAGCAATGACAAGCATGCGTTCTCGGTTACTTCTCGTGCATGCCGCTGACGGTGGAGAGGGAGCGGGATGGCTCTTATCCGTCGGGCTGCCGCCGCGCTCGCGACAGGACTGGTGGAGGTCTGCTCGAAGAGCAGCGTTACTTCGTGGCCATGACGATGAAGCGCGTCGAGGAGCGCGACGACGTAGTTGTCAACACCGCCCTCGCTTGTTACGTCAGTCGCGACCGCGATTTTCACAACTGGCCCCGCCCGGCCGACACTGCCTGAGTGGCGTACTCTACGACAATTCCCGATGCCACGGCCGCGACATAGAGGACAGCGAGCAGATACCTCCGGGCGGGTGCGGCAGACGCTGGCCCGGTTGCGACCGCACGCCGCCACTCCTTGCTGAGGGACGTCCTTGCGGCAGAGCGGCGCATCTCTGAACGGCCCTGCCACCACGCTCGTCGAAGCAGGTAGGCGAGCCGCGTCCGGTCCGCCGACACGTAGTGGCTGGCCGCCGAACCCGTCAGGAATCGCTCGATCGCTCCGGCTCTCCGCAACTCTGCAAGGAAGGTGGTGTCTTCCCCTGAAAGGAGCGCTTTCCCATGCCGACCGAGTTCGGTGCGGAACTGGAGCCCGGCTTGCCTCGCGAGCCGGGCGTCGAGCGCCATGCAGGCACCCCAGGTCGTTGCCAGTTCGACCGTGTGATGGACCCCGAGATAGTGGTACTGGCCGCCGGTCAGCCACCACGGCAGCCGGCTCTGGAACCTGGGTGCCAGCCACACCCCGACGATCCCGGCTCCGTCGCCCACCGTGTCCCTGATCGCCTCGATGGTCTCTGGCGGCACGACTGCATCGTCATCCACGTACACGAGGTACTGGTGCCGACACTGGGCCAGAGCGCGGTTCCTGCTGTAAGCGAGTCCGCGGTTGCATCCGTTGATGGTGACGCGGACTCCCCGGGCTGCCAGGTCGGTTAGCCGCTCTCCCATCTCAGGCCCCGGTTCGAGATCGACTATCAGCAGGATCTCGTCGTCCTCTGCGGTGCTGTCGAGGAGCAGGCCGACGCCAGCCAGGTTCTGCGGGCGGTTACTGCACACTGCGATGGAAAGGGGGGTTCCCACCCGCGCATCACCCTCTGTAATGTGGAGAGGCAGATATCCGTAGTTTCACCCTTTAGTATGACATCGACCCAGTCGTCAGTGCTTGGCGCTGGTGAGCGGCCTGCTACTGCCAGCAAGCTCCGCTGATCACTGCCTGGTACAGATCCAGGTACTGGGAGGCGATCCTCACGTGCCCCCATTGGGCGCCAGCCTCAGACCTCAGCACCGCCGGCTCGGGTCCGGCCTTCAGGAGTTCCTGCGCGGCGGCTGGATCGAAGGCGGTGCCAAACGGAACCAGGTGACCCACATGTGGGACGATTTCCGGCAGACAGCCGTTGAAAGTGGCAATCACCGGCGTTCCGCTCGCTGCTGCTTCCGACACCACGGTCGCGCCCGGTTCGCACCAGATTCCGCCCCAGGGGCCTGCCTTCGGCTGTGAGAGCACGAGGACCGCCCTCGCCGTGGCGAGCAAGTCCAGGCGCTGACGGCCTCCTACTTCGCCGAGGAACTTAACTGAGGCGCCTCCGGTGGCCTCGACCTGCGCTCGGTACTCCGGCTCCCAAGATGGACCCGCGATCACCACGGGTAGCCCGGCAGCCCGTGCGAATGCCGCAGCCTCCAGCGCTCCCTTGTGCGCTGACACCCGTCCCAGGAAGAGGAGGAAATCACCCTTCCGTCTGGCTATCTCATAACGCGACACGTTCACCGGTATGCGTATGACCGGCGCTCTATCGGTAGCCCCGGCGTTCCTCCTCTGCGCGGCGGAGAGGTAGACGCAGTTACCGGGATACCTCGGCTGTCCGGTCAGATGATGCGTAGAGAGATAGGCAACGCCGGATCTTGTCTCTTCCGGCCCCACGATCCCGTTCGTATGATCATGAACGATGTCAACGTACGCGCGGCCTACCCACTCCTTGATCTCTGCCTGCGTGGCGGCCGGGATGACGGTAAGGCGCGGATGAAAGGACCTGCTGTCCGGAGCACCGAGCAGGGATACCTCGTGCCCGAGCGCGAGCAAGCCGTCGAGCAGGTTCGCAGCGACCCATTGCACTCCTCCGTAACCTTCCGGAGGCACGGTGATCCATTGGCCGGGCCGGGTCGGCGACGGGAACGGCGGGTTGATGACAGCGACCCTAAGCGTACTGCCCACCTCGATCAGCCGCCTCTCGAGAGATAGACCGGAGTGAAGAATAGTCCAGGATGCCCCGGAGCGGGCTCCGGCCCGGCCGGTCGTCCCTCAACTCCAGCCGATAGCCCGACCTCCAGCACCCTTGACGTGATGGTGGTCGCAAGCCATCGAGACTTTGCGATTACGCGGCAGTGCCTGTGGAACCTCGCCGCGTACGTCCCGTATCGGCGGAGCGTGTATCTGGTGACGGACCAACCGCGTCGAGGTGAGGATCTCATCGGCTCGCTCGGCCTCACCGGTTTTTCGGTCGTACCGGATTCCGAGGTGCTGTCGGAAAGGGAAATCCTGCTTCCGGGCTGGTACAAGCAGCAGATCATCAAGCTTCGCGCGGATCACGTTCTCGGCGGCAACATTCTCTGTGTCCTGAGTGGCGATACAGTCCTGGCTCGGCTGCTGCCGCGCTCCGAACTGGTCGCCCCTAACGGTCGCCCGTATCTCTACGTCAACCGCTATTGCTATCCTTCTCCTCACCTAGCGTACGAACGGCAGAGAGTCCGTGCCGTCGCTCAACTGCTGGGTGTCGCTCCTACCATCTCACTCGACCTTGGNNAGGCTTGAGCAGCAGTTCGGGCAACCTTGGACACGGATCCTGGAAGGCCGTGGCACATCGGAGGCAGACCAGGCAGGCTTCGGTGAATACACGCTGTACGCGGTGACAGCACTTGAACTGCTGCCCGAGCGACCGCCAGTGCGTGTGGCCCAGGAGACACACGTGCTACAACTGCACAGCCGCCACTCATTTGAAGCCGCACGCTTCCAGGCCCCCATTGTCCACATAGTAGATAAAGGAATCTCCGTCGATGAAGTAGTCGAAAGAGCAGCGCTATACGGAAAGGACATGCGACCCGCGAAAAATGGAGATATTAGCGATAGTTAACAAACTGGACCGCGAAATCAAGGTCTTGTGCGCGGACTAGGCGCTGGACTGCCTGGAGATCGTCCCTGCTCTTGCTTGAGATCCGAAGTTCGTCGCCCTGGACCAGNNGTGCGGGCTCGGTCGCCTCGATGTTCTTCAGCGAAACCTCGCGTCTAACGAGCCGTTCTTTGAAGAGGTCGAGGACAGCGTTCGCGCGCAGATCCGAATTAGCCTGGATCTCAATCGTCTCCCCGGACCACCTGATGCCCGCATCGACGCCCTTGAAGTCGAATCGCTTCGTGGTTTCCCTTGCCGTCTGGGTGACCGCGTTGTCTATCTCCTGGTGATCAGGCTTGTTGACGATGTCAAACGAGGACTCCGAGCTCATGGCGGCCATCGTACCTGGAAGCGTCGCCTGAGCGTCGCTCCAGCGCGGTGAAGCCAGTGCGAGGCCCCAGAAGGCGTTGCATCCAGTGGCCTCGGGCTGGTGTCCGGGCGAAGGCGCGATCAGCGACCGCTGGAGGAGGGCCATATCCTCGGTAGGCGTTGGCGGATCGCGTGCCCTCGGCGTGACCGCATGCACAGTGGGTTAGCTGAGCGTAGCCTATCGGTGAGGAACCTCATGAAAATCGAACTCATCGCTCGCTGCGTGCGAGGAATCGAGTACGCGGTCGCCGACGAGATCACGGCACTGATGCCGGGCGACCTCACGTTGGGCGCCCGCGAGGTCAGGTTCCGGGTTCCCCAGCTAGACCCCGCCGTGTGCGGGCTCCGGACCCCGGACGACATCTTCCTGTCTGTCGGATCTGTCGCGGGCGTGGGCCACCGCAAGGACGTGCTCCCGTGGCTAGCAGAACAGGTACGCCAGATGGACTGGCGCACGGCAGTTGAGATGGTTGCGCGGGTGCGGGAGCTGCCCGCCCCGCGTCGGTTCGATGTGGTGGCGAGCCTCGTCGGCCGCCGCAACTACTCGCGGTACGACGTCGAGGATGCGGTCGGTTCGGCGCTGAGCGGCGACCTGGGAGCGCGGTACGTCTCCCGGCGGCCCGCCGCCTCCGCCTCGATGCAGCCTGTCGCGCTCAGCGTCCGGGTGTTTATCAACGCAGACACGGCCATAATCGCGATCAGGCTGGCGGCCGACCCATTGCACCGCCGCTCGTATAAGCAAGATGCATCGCGGGGAACGCTGCACCCGCCAATGGCGGCAGTACTGGCCCGCTTGCTCTCGGTCAGTCCCCTTGAAACGGTCCTTGACCCTTTCTGCGGCGACGGAACCATTCTGATCGAGATCGCCGGGATTGCTCCGGGCGCGGAAATCCGCGGGTCTGACTTCGACCCGGCGCGCATCGATAACGCCGTTGCAAACGCGGCGCGGGCGAGTGCCGATATCTCCTTCTCTGTCATGGACGCTGGGCGGCTGGATCTCGGCGACTGGACAGTCGATGTACTTGTCGCCAATCCGCCCTGGAATCTCGCGGTAGACGCCACTGGACTCTTGAAGGACGGGCTTGACCAGTTCTGGGCAGAGGCCGCAAGGGTGATCTCTCCAGTGGGGCGAATGGGCATCATCGTGGACGCTGAACTCGGTGTATCCGCCGAGTTGCGCCGACTGGGGTACCACCTTTCCTTGGTACAGAGAGTTCGCCTAGCGGGGCGACTGAGCGAGATCGTCCTGTCCACGCCGCCAGGCCGTCCGCACTGGGCTCTGCCCGACGGGATCGCCAGGTGGAGGCGCGAAGCACTGGCCGCGGGCCTGGTGACCGACGACGGCTTCGAGGCGAGGACGGCCCGATGCTGACTGGCGCTTGCTCACAGTGGGTGCAGATTGATGTTGAAGTTAATGACGACCCGTTCGGATTTACCGTAGAACGGGGCGACTTCGTGGAGGATATCAGCAGGCCACATTAGCAGTAGTCCGGGCTTGGGCTTAATGAAGTAGCTCGTTTGCCGTACTCGGAAGCTGAACATTCCCGAGTACGGCATGGCCGGGTCCGGCGTACCGTCGTCCAGATAGTAGGCTCCGCACCAGCGCTCCTCAGGATATGGCGGCCCGTAGCGCTCATGATTGTGCAGGACCTTGTGATCGCCGTCCTTGTAGAACTGAATCCAGCTCTCACTTATGCACGGCTGCTCTGCCTTGATGTCAGCGGTCTCCTGGACCGTGAATCTGTAGAGGTCCTCGACGATCGACTTCAGACGTTGAACCGGCTCCGCCGGATTTTCCAGGAAGTTGTTAGTCGGAACACAATGCCACACGCCTATGGCCGGGATCTGGGTCTCTGACCATGAGTCGTCATCGAATTCTATGGCTTTCCCCATGTCGGCGTGGTGCCTGACGTCGGGCACCTCGATTTCCGCTTGGCTCATCGAATCCCTGGCGATTCTGCTGAGATCTGCGTTAAAGTCAGCGAGGTCGGGGACCGATACTTCGTGGTAGATGACCGGTATAGGAGCGATATGGTACAGGTCGCCTTTGACCGGCAGCAAAATATCAGGGGTACGACCGTAGGCCACGGTGATGATGCTCCCTTCCGGGGGTATCCGCTGGACCGGAACCGGCGTGGCAACCTTGCCTTTGGATGGGGCAGAATGAGCTTGCATCAAGGGTAGCGTGGGCCGAGCCCACGGTCGATAGCGCACGGAGCGGCAAAGATGAAGACTGGCCATGAGCGCACTGGACCAGGTCAGCGATTCTCGGGGGAACCGGTCAGCGTTGTGACTGCATGCGACGAGGGCTACCTCCCGTATCTTGCGGTGTTCGCAACCTCACTGGCCTCTAATCGCGCTCCCGCCACGGAGGTTGAGCTGACGATACTTCAGCCTGGCATTGGCGAGTGGGCGCGGGACCGACTGGCCGAGCATACGCGCGGGATCACGCTCAACTGGGTCGATGTCGACGAGTCGGCGTACCGCGCCGCCGGCTTTCCGAACGAGCCCATGGTCCAGCGGCCCCATTACTTTCGGTGCCTCATCGGCACCATGCTTCCCCCAAATCTGCGGCGCTGCATCTACATGGACGGCGATACGCTGGTGCACGGGGATCTCGGGGATCTTTGGACCACCGACTTGGGCGACTCCGTCGTCGGAGCCGCACTGGACTACTTCGTGCCGCGAACTGGTGACGCAATCGCGCCCTGGCGCGACCTCGAACTCGACCCGGAGGCCCTGTACTTCAATTCCGGGGTGATGCTCATTAACCTCGATGCGTGGCGGGCAGAAGACATCGGGACGCGCGTGCTCTGGACGTGCTGCCGGTATCGCGACTACCTGATGGCTCAGGGCAAGTGGCCGCAGCATGATCAGTTCGGCCTGAACGCAATTCTCCAGAATAGGTGGCATCGCCTCTCCCAGGACTGGAACTACCTCTCGGAAATGCCGTTCCACGAGCCGCGGGTAGTGCACTACTGCGGTGGGGGCAAGCCGATGTCGCGAACGTGCCAGCCCGAGTTCGCTGCCTGGTTCTACGACACGCTCGCCCAGACCGCATGGTGGGACCGGCGGCCATAGGCCAAGCCCGGCGGGAGGGATCCACCTGAGACGGGTCACACTGAGCGGTCGCCACTGGCGACTCGCAGGTTTGCGTCGATGCGCCGCCGACGTATGATGCCCGGGATCCGCGCGAGTAGCCATGCGGTGCTGTGCGCAAGCTCAAGCCATGCACGCCCAGGCGTCGACCGGCCCCCAACACCGTCTCCCGCCAAGTCGCGGAGCAGCCACCCCCAGGCGATCGCAACCATGTCAGCAGCCTTCATGTCAATGTCGGTCAAGAGGAAATAATACTTGTTCCGCATCATCAGAAGACGCCTGTATGGACTGCCCTCCCCGCCTTGATGGTAGATTCCGTACTTTGTCAGCAAGGCAACGCGCCAGCCAGCCAGCCGTGCCCGGCGGCATAGATCAGTCTCCTCATAGAACGTATGGTATGCCTCATCGAAAATACCGATTGCGCGCAGCATTTCCGCGCGGGCGAAAAACGCCGCCCCTTGAACGTACGCGTGCTCAAGCGTATGCGGTGCACGCGGGGTACCGGGATCCGGAGGGGGAAGGAGGCTAGCACGGTTAACCGCAAGCCCATGACTCTCCCCGGCCGCAAGGGCGGATTTCGTCCAGGAATTGGAATCTTCGGCTCTCCCCTCACGGCCCGAATAATTCCACTGGAGGGGGCCGACGATCCCGTAGTCGCGCCACTCCTCCATGAACGCCGTAAGATGGCCCACTAGCTCGGAAGGAGTAAACGTGTCTGGGTTTACAAGGAATACGTAATCCGCGCCGTCATCCAGTGCATCGCGCATGACCTGGTTGTTTGCCCTTGCAAATCCGAGATTTGCCTCATTCTCTATGACTCGCACGCGCGGGAACGACTCCCGGACGTAGGCCGCACTGCCGTCCGCGGAGTTGTTATCGACATAATAGATGTCTAGAAGATAATCCGATCCCTGGTCGGCGCTCTGCGTGAGAGACGCAAGGGCAGGACCCAGCCATCTCTTGTCGTTGATTCCTACCATAACGGCCGCAACGCGCGGGATAACTGCTGGCAGTCGAGCGCCAATCGAGGGCTCGCCCGGCTGGCGGGATGGGCGGGATGAGACCATTTCTCAAATCAGTTTATCGACCCAGGTGGCAGGGGTGGCTGATGTGAGGATCTCGATGTCCAAGTCATACCTGAAATCCGACGGTCCTCTGCGGTCAATCCAGTCGATCATGCTCTGCAGCCCGCCGCGCAGGTCCATCCGGGTCTCGTAGCCAAGCAGGCGCCGCGCCTTGTCCGCGCTGCAAGTCGCCGCCTTCACCTCAAGGGGACGGTCGGCGACGAAGATCGGATCGAGATCGAAATTGAGGAGTTCGGCGATGGCTTGCGCAAGGCCGAGAACCGTTGTCGTCTCCTCGTCCGGCCCGATGTTGATCGTTTCGCCGATAGCAGCATCGAGCGTTCCCATGCGCTCCAGGCAGAACAGCACATCGGACACGAAACTGAAGCAGCGGCTTTGCGACCCGTTACCGTAGATAACAGGCTGGAGACCCCGCATCATACGGTTAATCATGATGGAAGCGACATTACGGTACGGGTCATCGTAGCGCTGGCGCGGCCCGATTATGTTATGCGGGACAGCGATGGAGCAGCCTCCGCCGTGCGTTTCGAAGATATTTCTCACAACAAGTTCGGACGCGTGCTTGGCCAGGCCATATGGGTTGACGGGCGCGGGAATCATGTCTTCGCGGAAGGGTGCCTGAAGTCTTCCGTCCTTGCCATAGACGAGCAGTGCACGAATCTCGCCACACCAGACGCAGCGGCTGCGGTCGCCACCTCAACCGTGGCCTGCGCCGTATTCTTGTATACGAACGCTGGCGCGAATACGCTAAAGCCGTCGTACGCTGTGCAAGCACTGTGATAGACGAGATCCGAACCCGCAAGATACCCAGCATAAGCATCGCGGTCCAGGCAATCCGCTACGACGAACTCGACTCCCTCTGGAACATTGGAAGTCGACCCGCCCGCGAGATTGTCGATTCCTGTCACAGCCCAGCCAAGATCCCGAAACCGCTCCGCCACGTGACTGCCAAGGAACCCAGCTACGCCTGTGACGAAGACCTTCAAGGCATCTCCTCGGGTCGAGACTGATCAGGGGTAATGCGTCATCCCGGTTGAGTTCCCGGAGCCCGGGACTGCTATGTCCCTTGAATTGGCCGACGACACCGAGTGCGCGACTGCGGATGAAGCATAACATCATTGCCTACTACGGGGGAAGGCACCGAGTCGTGAGTGCGGCCTGGGAAGCACGCACTATTGGGGCCTATGATGCTATTGAGAGCTAAGGCCCTGACACCAGCGTTCGCGCTCGCTGCCCTCTCGTCATGCCGAGCTGAGAGGCCGGGTCTGCGGGGACGTGGCGGAGGGAGAAAACAGGTGGCCATCTGCCAGGTGGCCCGTAGACGATGGTGTCCGTGCCTGAGATCGTGATACATCTGGCAGTCCGCGACCTCGAACCTGGCGATCTGCCGGCGTGTGCCTGGTCGGGAAGGGCTACCCACCTTGCGGCCATCGCGCGGGCGCTTGAACGCGCCCGGTGCGGCGAGGTCGAGTACCTGGCGGCATGCCCGCCGTCGGCCCTGCCAGTGGGACTTGGCGGGATCGATTACGCCAAGACCTCCGGCGCGGGCACGATATGGATGCTGGAAGTCCACCCGGCGCTGCAGTCGTGCGGCATCGGCACCGTCCTCATCCGGGCCGCCGAACAGCGGATCGGCGCCCGCGGGCTGCACCGGGCCGAACTGGGCGTTGAGGACAGCAACCCGCGAGCACGCTCGCTCTACGAGAAACTCGGCTACGCCGCCTACGGCAGCGAGCCTGATTCCTGGGACCAGGAGGCCGCCGACGGGACGGTCACCCGCTACGAGACGATGCTGACGCTGATGCGCAAGGAACTGCCGTAGCTTTCCGTCCGCTGCGGTGCCGCAGGAAGCGGCCTTCCTTCGGAGGGGCGCGCTTCCGGCTGACGTGCAAGACCTGCACGCCTGCCGACCGGCAGGTTACCCAGCCTGCGCTTCATTGGCCCCGTAGAGGTCGACCGCGCTCAGCAGGTCAAGCAGCGGGCTGCTGTCCAGACGCGCCTCGGGGTCCCAGCAGGCCAGGATCTCGTCGAGCATGCTGGCGTAGAAGCGGATGGCCGCGGTGATCCCCGCCCGGCTGTACGGGGCGGGCGCGGCGGCGAGCCGGGCCGCCCACTGGTCCCAGCGGCTGCCCCCATGACGATGGTGATCGGTCCCGGCGTCACGGTCGCGGAGCAGCATGGCGATCACGAGGACGTGCCGGGCCAGTTGGAGCGTGAGGTGAGCGCCGATGAGGACATCGCCCCGTGCTGCCTTGACTGCGGCGAGAACCGCCTCAAAGCGGAAGTCGGCCAGCGTCTCGGCTACTGCCTCACTGGGCTCTTGGTGCTGCCCAGGTTCTAGGGCCTGCCCGGTGCCGTCCGAGGGTGGCACTGCGGAGATGTCTATCCGGCGAAGGTCCGCCAGCACCAGCCGCACGCAGTAGCCGGACGCACTCCCGTTGCGACTGGCCGCGAACACGGGCGCCACTCGATCGCCGATCCGGCGTGCGAGGCTCTCTGCCGCCTCGATGGGCTCGGTGGCAGTGACCAGCACGTCAAGGTCAGACCAGCGGTCTGCAGCCGCCGCCGTGCCGCTCGCGGATCCGTGCGCCCGCAGGTCACTGACCCGGGCATCCTCGGAGGCCAGCCCGGCCAGCACGGGCAGCAACCGCTGCTGCCAGCCACTATCGGGGAGCCGGGACAGCGAGTTCAAGCCCATGCAGTCAGGGTGACACGCGGCGCACGCCAACGTCTCGTTCATTTCGCGCTATCTCACCTACCCGCGCCCGGGGAGTGCGGCTCGCCCTGGGCCGTGCTAAGCGGCTACTCGATGATGTCCAGCGCCGGAAGGGCGTCCACGATCTTCATCGTCTCCAGGCTTACCGTGACGATGCGCTTGAGCAGGTCGATGATGTAGCGGGGATCCTCTGACCAGTCGTTGGGGTCGTTGACGATACCCGAGGCTGCGTCGGTCTTCACCTGGTAGCGGTCGATGATCCACTCGATCGCCGAACGCGCGCCAAGCTGGTATCTGTACGCCTCCTCCGGGATGTTGGAAAGCGTCACGCGCGTGTTGTAGATGATCGTGGAACGATCGGGCTGCCCCTTGACCTTGGGGATTTTCATCTTCGTGACGCGGTACAGCTCAGCGGCCGACGTTGCGGAGGTCGCTCCCCGCGCGTCCTCGACGATGCCGGCGTACGGGGAGGCGGCCTCGTAGCCGAGGTGCAGGTCCGAGAGCTTCCGTCCTGCTGCGGCGAAGCCGCGGAAGTCCCGGACCCTTGGAATGCGGGGCAGGGACTTCTTCAGGTCGGGCGCGAACCTCTCCCGGTACGTGGGCGAGTGAAGCAGTCCGTAGGTGTAGAAGAAGATGTCGTCCTTGGTGATGGACGGGTCGTCGTACGCCGCGCGGTAGGCCACGAGAGCGGCGTCGGTGATGTTGTCGATCCGCTCGTAGCCATCATCGCCGCCGAAGTCGAAGCCACCGTCAACGGCGAGTTCGCGGTAGATGTAGCGGGCGAAGAACTGCCCACCGCTCCCTGCCCCGGTCACGTGCAGATCAGGAATCGAGTTCAGCATGAGGACCGAGAACGGTACAGCGGACCCGTTGCCAACGTTGTAGAAACCGAAGTTGGCGTCCCTCGGCGTGGGGTATATCTGCCTGAGCTTGCCGGGCCGGTGGATGAGATCGGGACCGAAGTAGACGAACTGATGGTTGAAGGGGCGATAGTTGCCGAGAACAGCGTGGTCAGCCTCGTAGGTGACCTCTACCCCTTGGGCAACTTTGCTGATCAAGCTCGCTGTCCAGCTGATCTTCTGGGAGTCGCGGTCTATGAACTTCTCGGCATCCGATGCGCTCGACTTGGAGATGCCTGATGCAAGGCAGTGCTTCCGGAAGGCTGACACCTGCCCGTTGTAGAAATCGACCATCGACTCGATCTGTTCGCCGAGCTGAGCCTTTGAATAGCTGTACACCCAGGCATCCCGGCCGCTCTCCAAACCACGGGAGTTTACGGAGAAGATGGAGCCGCCCTCACCAGCTATCGGTTGGAACTCGGCGAACCGCTGGTCGCGCTGGTTGACCCAGTCGCCCTCTGCGTTTGGCGTGATCTCATCCCAAGGGACTGATTCCAGGTCCTGGGCGCTGAGGATGCGGAGCTTGTCCTCGCGGGTGAGGTAGTCGCCAATGTCCCGGTAGTGCAGCGTGCAGCCTGTGGCGGACGGGGCCTTGGCACCCTTCACCAGGAGCATGATGGCCACGGTGTTCTGGCTGCCGGCGCCGAAGATCTTGCCGCCTTCCTCCCTCCAGCTTGGGGTGCGCTGGTTACCGCGGAGGTTGTAGCAGTAGATAGCGTCAAACTCTTGGACCAGCGACTTGCGGAGCCCGTCGGCTGTATTGCCGTCGATGTAGCCGCCGTTGGAGACGAATGCGACGATTCCTTCGTCCTTGATGCGGTCGGAGGCCCAGCGGATCGCGCGGATGTAGGAGTCGTACAGCGAGTTCTTGTTCGTCGCTGTGGAGCGCGCCACGTAGGTCGACTGGATGCGGGCGTCCAGCGCCGGGTACTTGACGTTCTGGTTGTCGTCGTTCTGGCTGTCCTGGCCCTTGGAGTACGGCGGGTTGCCCATGACGACCATGATCGGCTGGGCCTTCTGCCTCTTGGCCCGCTCGCTGTTGCCTTCAAGTACCTCCATGCCGTCGAGCTGAGCCGCACCGCTCTCGGCGAGTTGGAAGGTGTCGACCAGGACGATGCCCTCGAACGGCTGGTAGCCGCCGGTGTCGCCGGCCAGCTCGGCGTAGGCGGCCTCGATGTTGACGGCGGCGATGTAGTAGGCGAGCAACACGATCTCGTTGGCGTGCAGCTCGCTGGCGTACTTGCGGGTGAGGTCTTCGGGCTTGATGAGGCCGGATTGGAGCAGGCGGACGGGGAAGGTGCCGGTGCCGACGAAGGGGTCGATGATGTGGACGCCCTCGTCGCTGAGGGACCGGCCGAGGTGCCTGGCCAGGGCCTGCTCAGCGGCGCGGAGGATGAAGTCGACGACCTCGACCGGGGTGTAGACGATGCCGAGCGCGTCGGCGGTCTTCGGGAGGGCGGTCTTGAAGAACTTGTCGTACAGCTCGACGATGACCTGCTGCCGCCCTGCGTGGTTATCGATGCCCTCGGCGCGGACCCGGACCTGGTCGTAGAACCCCCGCAGATCCTTGTTCTCGGTGTCGAGGCCCTGGTCGCCGAGCGCGGTGAGCATGCCCTGCATGGCCAGGGAGACCGGATTGTGCTCGGCGAAGGCGTA
>PMOU01000033.1:17917-20976 GCA_003161205.1 Actinomycetota bacterium
TGATCCGGGTCACGTGGGCCTGGGCGATGGCGGCGATGTTCTTCGCCCAGTCCTCCCAGTAGGTACGCTCGCCGACCTTGTCCACCAGCCGGGCGTAGATGACCTGGCGCCAGTCGCTGGCCGTGAACAGGGCGAGCTGGACCTCCTGGGCTGCCTGGGCCTCCTGGTCCTGGAGGCTCTTGGGGTCCTTCCCGGGGACGGTAGAGCCGTCCTTGTCACCGATCGCCTCATCGCCGGGGCCGACATGCCCGATGCCGATGTTCTGCGGGGCCTTGTTGTTCAGCCGGATCTGGTTGACCGTCGCGTTGAACCGGTCGTCGTGCGCCCGCAGGGCCTGGAGCACCTGCCAGACGGTCTTGAACCGCTGGTTGTCCGCGAGTGCCTGGGACGGCGACATGCCCGCGGGGACGGCGACGGGCAGGATGATGTAGCCGTACGACTTGCCTTCGGAGCGGCGCATGACGCGGCCGACGGACTGGACGACGTCCACGACCGAGTTGCGCGGGTGGAGGAACAGGACCGCGTCCAGGCTCGGCACGTCCACGCCCTCGGACAGGCAGCGCGCGTTCGACAGGATGCGGGCGCTGGCCGGGCCGGGGTCCTGCTTGAGCCAGTCGAGGAGCTGGTTGCGGCGCAGCGCGTTGAAGGTGCCGTCGACATGGTCAACATCGCAGCGGAGCACATCCTCATCAGCGTCGTCGTAGGCATCGACGATGGCGTTGAAATTCTCGGTGATCGCCTTGGAGTCCGCGATGGACCGGGCGAAGGCCACGGCGCGTTTCATCGGCGTAGTGTCGTCCCCGAAATCGGTGCCGTCGGCAAAGGTGCCAGACCGCTTGGCCAGGGCGTTCCAGCAGCCGATGATCTTCGCCGCGTCGTCAAGGTTCAGCTCTGACGCCCCGCCCGCGAAGCCCTTCTGAAGGGCGCTGGCCACGACGCCCTCGTCGATGGTGAGAATCAGGACCTTGTAGTCGGTGAGCAGGCCCCTCTCGACCGCCTTGCCGAACCCGAGGCGGTGGAACTCCGGGCCGAAGTCCGCCGAGTTGTCGTCCATCGACGCGACGGCGGCGCTCCGGTCCTTCGCCTCCTGCCGCGTATCGTCACTGTAGATCCGCGGAGTCGCGGTCATGTAGAGCCTGCGGTCACCGCCGAGGTAACCGTCACTGTGCACGCGGACGAACGCCGACTCGTCCGCACCGGCCAGGGTCACGCCGGTTGTCCGGTGCGCCTCGTCGCAGACGATCAGGTCGAACCGGCCAAGCCCCTGCTTCTGCGCCGCCGCGATCGTGTCGATCGACTGGTAGGTGGAGAACACCACCGTCATGCCCGCATCGACATCGACGCTCTTCATCTGGGCGATGAGCTTGGCAGGGTCGGTCGTAGCCGGGAGCGCCAGGTCGTGCGTGGCCAGGTCCCGGTCATCACCCTTCGCCCGCTGCTTGCCGACCTGCGTGTCAGAGCAGACCGCGAAGGCCCCGCATAGGGATGGTTACCTCATACGACCATTCCCGGAGCGACTGCGACAGCAGCGCGATCGACGGCACCAGGAACAGCACGCTGGTCCGCTGCCCCTCCTCACGGGCCGCGCGGTCCCGCTGCAACCGCTCGGCGATCTTCAGGCTGGTGAAGGTCTTGCCGGTACCGCAGGCCATGATCAGCCTGCCCCGCTCATGGCCTTCGAAGCCCGCGAACACCGCATCGAGTGCCTCGGTCTGGTGCGGGCGCGGCTGCTTCTTCGCGTGCAGGTTCAGCTCGACCTCGACGGCCACGTCACCGGGGGCGGGGACGCGCCAGTCGATCGGGCTGGCGGCGATGTCCGCCAGGCCCACCCGCGTGACGGGGATCTGCTGATCCTCCAGCGCCTCCTCGGCGTGCGGCCCCCACTTCTCCGTCGTCGAGATGATCATCCGGCGGGTAAAGCCGCCCTTCCCCGACGCGGTGAAGAACGAGTCGATGTCCGCCTTCGAGACCGTGTGATCGGGCTCGTAGAACTTGCACTGGATCGCGCAGAAGCCGCCCGTCTCCCGGTCCTGGGCGACCAGGTCGATCCCGGTGTCCTGCCTGTTCGCCGCCGCCCCCGGCCAGTCAGCCCACAGCCACACCCTGCTGAACTGCTCAGTCCACGTCGGGTCGATGCCCAGGTAGCTGCGCATCAGCTTCTCGAACCGAGACCCCCGCTCGTGATTGGTACCGGATGTCTCCCGGATCATTCGAAGCACATCGTGCACCGTGGTCATCGTCTCAGCCAATGCGCTTCGCACCCCGTCACAGTCAAGGCTCGCGGCTGCCGGCCGCAGGTTCACAACGAGTCCTCAGAGCCTATCGCCGGCAGGCAGTCTGCCGCTCTGCCCTGAGTCGTGTCCCGGACAACGGCAGAGGGCGCTGGCACCGCCGCGAGTCAAGATCTGCCGGTCTGATGTTCGGCAGTGTTACCCGTTCGGCCGGGCGGACCGCATGGTGATCTTGACGTTGCTGTCGCCGGGCCTGGCTACCTCCGTCATGCCCAGCCGCCGGTAGAGGGCCTGGGCGCGGCGGTTGACGGCGAGCACGTCCAGGACCAGGGCTTTGCCGTTCTGCCGGGCCTCGTCGAGGAGGGCGCTGACCAGACAGGTGCCGATGCCGTGACCTTGATGATCGGGGTGGATCTCGACGCGGGCCAGGTAGATCTCGTCAGGGCGGTGCTCGATGTCGAGCACGCCGATGTCTGTACCGCCGACGGTGATGATCTGCCAGCGACTGGGGTTGAAGGCGCGGGCGTGGTGCTCACGCTGGACGTGCTCGTCCCATCCCCAGGTCGCGGTGACGTAGCTCCTCATCGCTGCCTTGTGAAGCTGGTAGCAGAACTCGCTGTCGGCCGGGGTGGCCGGCCGCAGTGCGACGGGGGTCATGTCGCAGCCTGCCCGGGACGCTCGATCAGGGGACCGTCACGAAAGACGGCATCCTTCCGGCCATGACGGCCAGGGCATGCGCCGTGGACCTCGCCGAGCATCAGGTTGCACCTCCCGATCGGCGTAGCAGGAGCGGAGGGATCTTGCTGGAGACCTCTACTCGATCACCGG
>PMOU01000595.1 GCA_003161205.1 Actinomycetota bacterium
CCGCGAGGCTTCCCCGGCCAGCGCGATTTCCCCGGCTAGCGCGGTTTGCACCAGCCGGGCACCGGTGCGGCGCCCCACCAGGACGCCGCGGCCGCACGGGAGCCGGTCCGGCCGCACCCCGCCGAGCAACGGGCCTTCGTCCTTGCTGCCGGACATGATCAGCCCCGGTGAGCCCATCTCCTTCAGCCGCTGGATCACCGGGTCGAACATAGCTCGTCCGGCGCCGCCCGCGGACCGGGCCAGGATCACGTGCAGGCCGATGTCGCGGGCCTGCGGCAGCAGTTCCGAGAGCGCCGCCACCGGGCTGGCCGGCCCGGCCACCAGGTCATAGTCGTCGATGATGAGGAACAGGTCACCGCCTTTCCACCAGGACCGGGCCCGCAGTTGGGCGGGGGTAAGGCCGGGCGGCGGCAGCCGCTTGACCAGCGCCTCCCTGACCTCCGCCATGGTCGCGGCGGCTGTCACCGAGGAGGTGACGTACTCGATCGTGTGCTCGGTCTCCGCGGCGTCGAGCAGGGACCTGCGGTAGTCGATGAACACCAGCCGGGCCTGGGCGGGGCGGTACCTGGCCGTGATGCCCGCGGTCAGCAGGCGGAGCAGGTTCGACTTGCCGCATTCGGTGTCGCCCAGGATCAGGAAATGCGGGTCCGCGCCGAAGTCGGCGCCCGCCGGCGACAGCGTGTCCTCGTCGAGTCCGAGCCAGATGACGGCGCCGGCCGGGTCGGGCGGCGGTAGCCGGCGGGCCGGCAGCACGTCGGGGAGCATCCGCACGGCGGGCGCGACCGGGCCTGGCCAGGCCCGGCGCATCTCCCCGGCCAGCGGCCGGACCTCCTCGGGCCGGGCGGTCAGGACGTGCAGGCCGTCCCGGGTGATGCCGCGTCCCGGGGCGCCTTCCGGCACGTTCTCGGCGGCCCGGCGCCCGACCGCGGACTCCTGCGGGTCGCCGAGCCGCAGCTCAAGACGGGAGCCGAACAGGTCGCGGACGGCCGGGCGGAACTCGGACCACTTGCTGGCGGTGGCGATCAGGTGGATGCCGTAGCCCAGGCCCCGGGCGGCCAGGGCGGTGACCGCGGCCTCGAGCTCCTCGAAGTCCTGCCGCAGGGTGAGCCAGCCGTCCACGACGAGGAAGACGTCGCCGAATCCGTCGCCGGCGATCTCGCCGGCGGCCCGCAGCCTGCGATAGGCGGCGATCGAGTCGACGCCGCCGTCGGCGAACTCGTGTTCGCGGTGCTCGAGCAGCGCCCGGATCTCCGCGACGGTCCGCCGCACCCGGTCCGGCTGCCTGCGGGTCGCCACTCCGCCGACATGGGGCAGCCCGGCCAGCGGCCCGAGCGTGCCGCCGCCGAAGTCAAGCAGGTAGAACTGGGCTTCAGCCGGGGTGTGCAGCAGGGCGAGCGAGCAGATGAGGGTGCGCAGCGCGGTGGACTTGCCGCTGCGCGAGGCGCCGACCGCCGCCGCGTGGCCCGCGCTGCCCGACAGGTCGAGCCAGAGCGGATCGCGGCGCTGCTCGAACGGCTTGTCCACGATGCCAACCACCGCCTGGAGGCTCCCCAGCAGATCAGGAGCGTCCGCGGTGAGACCCCGCTGAGGGTCCGGGACCAGCTCCGGCAACAGCTGGTGCAGCGTCGGCGGGACGTCCAGCGGCGGCAGCCAGATCTGGTGTGCCACCGGCCCGCGGCCGGCCAGCTGCGCGATGACCGCATCGAACAGCGTGGGCTCACGCGCCGGGTCAGACGGCGCTTCCGCGGGCCGGTCCGGGGTCACGACGTGCGGCTCGAGGTAGGCAGGCCCGAACGGGACGATCTCGGGCCGCAGCCGGCGCGGGGCGGGCCGCACGGGGTCCCCGGCCGCCGGGCCGGACACGTACGCGGCCTTGAACCTGGTCAGGCCGGTGGCGTCGATCTTCAGGTAGCCGTGGCCCGGCTGGGCGGGTAGCTCACAGGCGTCCGGCACACCGAGCACGGTGCGGGACTCGAAGGCGGAAAACGTCCGCAGGCCGATCCGGTAGGACAGCTGGGTCTCCAGGCCGCGGAGCCTGCCTTCCTCGAGCCGTTGCGCGGCGAGCAGCAGGTGCACGCCGAGGGAGCGGCCGACCCGGCTGATCGTGACGAACAGGTCGGTGAACTCGGGCTTGGCCGTGACCAGCTCGGAGAACTCGTCGAGCACGATGAACAGTTCCGGCATCGGCGCCAGGCCCGCGCCCTGCGCCCGGGCCCGGGCGTAGTCACGCAGCGAGGCGTAGTTGCCCGCGGCCCGCAGCACTTCCTGGCGGCGCACGATCTCCCCGCGCAGCGCGTCTTGCATGCGGTCCACCAGCGGCAGTTCGTCCGCCAGGTTGGTGATCACCGCGGAGACATGCGGCAGCTTCTCCAGACCGCCGAACGTCGCGCCGCCCTTGAAGTCGACCAGGACGAAGTTCAGTTCCTCGGCGCCGTGAGTCAGGGCCAGGCCGAGTACGAGGGTCCTGAGCAGTTCGGACTTGCCCGAGCCGGTCGCGCCGACGATCAGCCCGTGCGGGCCCATGCCGCCCTGCGCGGATTCCTTGATGTCGAGCTCGACCGGCTGGCCGTCGGCGTCGGTGCCGATCGGCACCCGGAGCCGGTCCCGCGGTGCCCGGGGGCGCCATAGCGCGGTCAGGTCGAGCGCGAGCGGGTCGGCGATGCCGAGCAGCGCGGTCAGCGAGGTGCTGGCCGCGAGGGGGTCTCCGCCCGGCCCGCGCCCCGCCGCCGGGCGCAGCGGGGCGAGTTGCCGGGCCAGCGCCTCGGCCTCGGCCCGCGACAGCGTGTCCGCCACGCCGAGCAGCGTCTGGACCGGCTGGCCCGCGGCGTCCTTGGCCAGCCGGTACACCTGCCCGCCCGTGCTGCACTGCCNNGTGCTGCGCTGCCGGCCGGTGCTGCGCTGCCCGCTGGTGATCCGCAGCCCGAGCGTGGCGGGCTCGTACCCGCGGGCCCGCGCCGCGGTCAGGTCGATCACGACCACGCCGTCCGCTCCGGACAGCCCGGAACCATCCTCAGTACCGCCCCCGTCCACGATCACGACGAGGAAGGGCAGCGACACCCGGGAGGGCGGCGAGCCGGACGTGCCTGCGGGCACGAACCGCGGCCGTTCCCGCAGGTTGGGCCCGAGCATCCGGTCGAGGGAGGCCAGGCTGGAGGCCATCAGCCGGACCGGACCGGCCGCGTCAGCGTCGGTCGGGTGCGCGTTGTGCGGGAGCCACTTGACCCATTCCCACCGGCCGATCCGCTCTGGCGCCGCGCACACGCAGATACGCACGTCGGCCGGCGAATGGGCCACCGCGATCTGCATGATCATCGACCGGACCAGTCCGGCCACGGCCCCGGTATAGTCACCGGCCCCCGCCCCGGAGTCCCCGGATTCGCCAGCGCTGTCCCCGTGGCTGTCCCCGTGGCTGTCTCGGGCGTCGCCGGCGTCGCCGAGCGGGACGACGCGGGCGACCGAACGCAGCGACGCCCCCACCGGCAGCCCCGGGACCTGCGCGTGGGTGCTGAGGAACCGGCGCAGCGCGCCCGCGCACAGCGGGTCGAGGTCTTCGGGCGGCTTGGTCTCCGGCGTCACCAGCGAGACCGCGAGCTGCTGCGTGCCCGTGCCGAAGCGCACCTGCATGAAGCCGGGATCGCCGGGCCGCCGCCACCACAGCGCCGCCGCGCCGAAGTCCCGGCCGGGAAGTGTCCCGGCATTCCCGCCGCCCTCGTCCTCCCCGGACGCCAGCAGGGCCGGCAGCGCCTCCGGCCGCGGACCCTGCCATGCCATCGCCTGCCGCTGCTGGGCGGCGGCCCGCCGGACCTTGCGCCTGGCCTGTCCCAGGTAGCGCAGGTAGTCGCGGCGCAGGCGGGTCAGCTTGAGCTTGCGGTCGCCCCGGCCGCGGATGACCTGACCGGCCATCATCCCGGCCATGCCGACCGCCATGGCACCCCCGCCGATGTACTCCACCGGGCCGGCGTGCCCGCCTCCGATGACGGCCGCCATGCCGACGGCCATGGCGGCCATCGGCAGGTACATCAGCAGCTGGCCGGATCCCTCCGCGTCGGGCCCGGGCAGTTCGGGTGGCGGCTCAAGGACGATCTCGCCGTCCGGGACCTGCGGAGGTTCCCCGGTCCCGGCGTGCCGTACCACGACGGCGCTCACCGGGGCTGTCCGCAGACGGCACGATTGTTTTCCGGCATACCAATGAACCGTTGACGGGGCCGGATGCGTTCGATTCTTCGGGGCCGAATTTAACGACGGCCCGTGATCACACGGCGACCCATGATCACGACGACGGCCCGTGACCACGACGGCCCGTGACCACGACGGCNNCGGCGCAGGCGGCGGAAATCAGGCGATGATCGACAGGAACTCGGTGCCGGCCACGGACATCTGCCGGATCACCGTGATCGGGCCGCGCCGCCGGGTCGACCTCGCGCTCCCGGCGCAGGTGCCGTTCGCCGACCTCTTCCCGGTGGTGGCGCGGTACGCCGGACTGGACCGGGCCGCGGTGGCCCAGGCTCCCGGCGGCTGGGTGCTGCAGCGCCTCGGCCAGCCCTCGTTCGAGCCCGC
>PMOU01000011.1 GCA_003161205.1 Actinomycetota bacterium
GGCCAGCTCATCGGCAAGCGCGAGTGGGAGACGCTGTACCACGGCTGGAACTGGGCCGACGTCGTCACCGACATGGGCTACGTGCGGGACGACGGCAAGACCCTTGTCGCCCAGCCGCACCTGGACCTCAACCCCAAGAAGATGTGGACCACCGATCACCTGCGCCGGATGGGTGAGCTGCTGAGCCCGAACGTGATTCTCAACGAGATGAACGCGGACCAGCGCGCGGCGTTCCACGCCGATTACATCAAGCAGGGCCCGGCGGGACGTCCAGCCCCGGCGGACGGCTAAAAGGCAGGCCGCGGAGGGGGTCACGGGTTTCCCGGGGCCCCCTCCCCTCCGGTGTGTCGTTTCCGTCGTCGTTCCGTCGTCGTTTCCGTCGTCGTCCGAGAGCATCCCGAGAGGAGGGTGATGGGCGAAAAGCACGTCGTTCGTTTCGAGCCGGTAGGCATCGAGATCGAGGTCGACGAGGACCAGAACATCCTGCGTGCCGCGGCCGAGCAGGGCGTGATGCTCATGCACGGCTGCAAGGAGGGGCAGTGTGCCTCCTGCAAGTCGTTCATCCTCGACGGCGACGAAGTCGAGCACGACAAGTACTCCACGTTCGCGCTGCCCGATTACGAGCTCGAGGAAGGCTACACGCTGCTGTGCCGGGCGCACGCCTACGAAGATCTCACGATCGAGCTGCTCAACTACGACGAGGAGATGATTCATTCCGGCCTGCCGATCCAGCAGGGCGTGGCCGAGGTGGTGTCCAAAGACGCGGTCACCCACGACATGCGGCACCTGGTGCTGCGGATGATCGAGCCGGCCGAGATCAAGTTCTTCCCCGGCCAGTACATGGACATCGCGATCCCGGGCACCGACGCGGTGCGGTCCTTCTCCATGGCCAACACCTCGAGCCGGGAGAGCGGGCTCCTGGAGTTCGTCATCAAGGTCTACCCGGACGGTCAGTTCTCCGAGTTCCTGGCGGAGCGGCTGGCCGAGGGCGACCGGCTGGACATCACCGGGCCGTTCGGGGTCTTCACCCTCCGTGAGGGCGACAACGACCTGGTGTTCGTCGGCGGCGGCGCGGGCATGGCGCCCATCCTGGCGCTGCTGCGGACGGTTTCCGAGCGCGGCCTGAACCGCAAGGCCACCTTCTTCTACGGCGCCCGGACCAAGAAGGATCTCTGCTTCGAGGCCGAGCTCCGGGAGCTCGAGGAGAAGCTGCCGGACTTCCGCTACATCCCGGCTCTGTCCGAACCGGGAGCCGACGAGGAATGGGACGGCGAGACCGGCCTGATCACCGATGTGGTCAAGCAGCACGCCAGCGACCTGCGCGGGGCACACGCCTACGTCTGCGGGCCGCCGCCCATGGTGGAAGCGGCGCTCCCGCTGCTGGCCACGCTGGGCGTGGAGGAAAAGCGCATCTACTACGACAAGTTCACCACCACCGGTAACCCGCAGGAGTGAGATCATGACAGAGACGCAGGAGAACGCTGAGCGCAGTGTCCCGCACCCGCATTTCACCGACGCGGAGGCAGGCGCCAAGACTTTCCCGAGCTCCACCAAGCGGGACTTCAACTACTACACGCCGGCCAAGCGCAAGCAGTCCCGGTATGAGGACGTCACCGTTGAGGTCCAGCCTGACCCCCGTCACTACCTAGCCCAGGGCTGGCTGTACGGCTTCTCGGACGGACGCGGTGGCTACCCGCTGGACTGGACGGCCCTGAAGGCCTGGGGCAGCGACCGGCCCGAGCCCGAGCGCTACCCCGGCTCCGGCGGCAAGGGCTACGACTGGCCCGCGACCGGCTGGCACGAGTTCCGCGACCCGAACGAGGAGTGGGAACTCACCTTCTACCGGTACAACTCCAACGTCGTCCGGCAGCTCAACCAGAACGTCGACGTGGCCAGGCAGTCCAAGGCCTTCGACCAGTGGAACCCGAACTGGGTGCATTTCGTGGAGTCCAACGTCGGCGCGTGGATGCACGTCGACCACGGGCTCGGCCTGTACCTGTTCGCCAACGCCAACCGGCGCGCGCCGACCAACATGCACAACAACGCGATCTCGGTGAACAGCATGCACCGGATCCGGGCGGCCCAGGACCTGGCGCTGTACAACCTGACCCTTACCGAGGAGATCGAGGGCTTCGACGGGGCCGCGCACCTGGAGGCCTGGAACAACGAGCCGGCCTGGCAGGGCGTCCNNCTGGTCGGCGAGCTGTTCCGCAGCCAGCTGGTGATGCACGCGGCGCCGAGGAACGGCGACTTCGTGACCCCGACGCTGGTCGGCGCCGAGGAGTACGACTTCGCCGAGCGGGACCTGCGGTACTCGATCCCGCTGTTCCACCTGCTCACCAACGACCGGGAGTTCGCCGACCACAACAAGGGGCTGCTGCAGGACTGGCTGTCCACCTGGACCAGCCGCGCTATCTCCGCCGCCCGCACGCTGCAGCCGCTGTGGTCGCAGCCCGACTCCAAGCCGCCGCGCTTCGAGGACGCCCTGGACGTGGTCAAGAACCGTTTCGCAGGCATTCTTTCCGACCTCAACCTGGACGCACCGAAGGAGCTTGGTCAGTGACTACCTTCAAGACCGCCGAGAGCCCGTACAAGTCCAACAACACGGCCTCGAACATGTGCGGGGTCACCCTGATGAACAACCAGGTCGGCGCCGTCGTGGCCCAGGTCATGGGGAAGCTGCCCAACGTGAAGATCATGGTGCTGCCGTCGATGATCCGGGTCGACGCGGAGGGCCGGATGGACTTCGACTACGACGAGATCTCCGAGGCGCTGGGCGAGGAGCCCGGTTACTACGACGCCGCGCAGTTCGAGGAGAACATGTCGACACACTACGGCCGCATGATCCACCTAGACGACAGGACGATCATGTTCGCCAACCCAGAGGACGCGGCCGAGTACATCGACTTCGACCTGACCGCACGGTCCTAACCCGCGGAAGACCACCCGCGGAGGGCCACCCAAGCCCCCGCGCGACGCGGGGCCGCATGAGCCCCCGCGTCGCGCGGGTAAGCACCGGTATTTCGTAGTTGCTCAAGGCTGTTGTGTTGTGGCACTGAGGGAGTTATAACCAGCTCAGTGCCACAACCAGCTCACTGAAGGAGGCGCTTTGTACGAGAGCAATGGCGAGAAGTACTTCATCGTCGACTCGCATATGCATTACTGGAACGCTGCCCCAGACAACTGGGTCCCGGGCGCCGAGCAGTATGCCAAGGGCTGGATCGAATGCTTCCACGCTTACCAGGGGCTCGGCCCGCCGGAGACGCACTGGTCGATCGAGCACTTCCAGAAGTACTCAGAAGACGACCTGATGAAGGACGTCTTCGAGGACGG
>PMOU01000383.1 GCA_003161205.1 Actinomycetota bacterium
GCGGTCGCCATCTTCGGCGACGACGCCGAGCTTGCGCCGCGGAGCCTGGTCGCGCTGCGGTCGGAGATGATGGCGGCGGCCCAGCGGTACGAGGACGACGCGGAAGGCGCGGTGACCGCCGTGCGTTCGGTCCGGCGCCGCGAGCTCCTGCGGACGGCATCCGCCGATGTGCTGTGTATCCCCGGTGGGGCGCTGGCCGCGACCGCGGAGGCGCTGACTAGCATCACCCGGGCGGCGGTCGAGACCGCGCTCGCGGTGGCGGTGCGGAAGATCTCGGCTGAGCTGCGCGGGCCGCTGCCGACCAGGTTCGCGGTGATCGCGATGGGCCGCTTCGGCGGCCACGAGTGCGGGTACGCCAGCGACGCGGACGTGCTTTTCGTGCACGACCCGCTGCCTGGCTATGCCGAGAAGCAGGCGGCGGACGCCGCCAACGCGGTGGCGGTGGAGTTGCGGCGGCTGCTCGCGCTGCCGGTCCCCGATCCGCCCCTGGTGGTGGACTCCGATCTGCGGCCCGAGGGACGCCAAGGGCCGCTGGTCCGCACCCTGGCCGCTTACCGCGGTTACTATCAGCGCTGGTCAGCGCCATGGGAGGCGCAGGCGCTGCTGCGCGCTGAGCCGGTGGCCGGTGACGCCGCGCTGGGCGCGGAGTTCATCGCGATGATCGCCGAATTCCGCTACCCGCCGGGCCGGGGGGCCGACGGCATCGATGCGGCGGCCGTCCGCGAGATCCGCCGCATCAAGGCGCGGATGGAGGCTGAGCGGATACCGCGCGGCGCGGACCGGGCGTTGCACGTCAAGCTCGGACCGGGTGGCCTGTCCGACGTGGAGTGGACCGTGCAGCTACTGCAGCTGCGGTTCGCCCACGCGCTGCCCGGGTTGCGCACCACCCGGACCGGCGCGGCCATGACGGTCGCCGTTCAGGCGGGCTTGCTGCCCGCCGCTGACGCCGCCGCGCTGATGACCGCGTGGGAGCTGGCCGCGCGGATCAGGAACGCGGTCGTGCTGGTCGGCGGCAGGCCCGGGGACACCCTGCCGGCCAGGCACGCCGAGCTGACCGCGGTCGCCCGGCTGCTCGGCTACCCGCCCGGTGACGCCGGGCAGGCGCTCGAGCAGGACTACCGCCGCGCCGCCCGCCGCGCCCGCTCGGTGATGGAGCCCCTCTTCTACGGCTGAGGGAGCCTGCCCCGGGCGAGCGTCCTAGCTCAGCGGCGAGCCAGCCACGAGCGAATCGCGGGTATGGCCGCCGCGCCGCCGCCGGCGGCGGAGGCGATCAGGGCCAGATAGGCCCCGGACTCCCGGCTGAGTCCCGCGACCGGTACCTGACAGAAGGCGATGAGGACGACCGAGAACTGCAGGCCCGTGCCGACCAGCAGTAACGTCTCGTGCGTGACGGGCAGGCGGAACCCGGACTCGTCCCGGCCGGAGCGCTGCAGCAGGTAACCGGCCAGCAGCACCGCGAGCAAGACCACGATGACCAGGTACGCGTGGGCGGCGGTCCCGCTGACGCTGGCGTTGGCACCGGACCCGAACCACGGCAGGAACAGCGAGATAAGAACGACCAGGGTCGCGCCGCCCGCGGCCTGCTCCACCTGGGTAAGCCGCCGGACGTCCGGCCGGAACTGACGGGACGGCGCGTTCGAGCCCGGGATGTACTGACCCGCCCGGTTGTCAGGAAGATACTGTTCGCCGGGCGTCCGGGGGAACTGGCTGGCCGAGGGTCTCGGCGGGAACAGGTCCACCGGGAAGTCCGGGATGTCGTAGCTATCCGGTCTGCTGCCGGGAAACGGCGTGCCGCAACGGCCGCAGAACACGGAGTTTTGCTCACTCCAGGCCCGGCACTGGGAGCAGATCACCTGCTCCACCTCCTACGCTCCGGCGTCAGCGTCAACTGCTATAAGTAGCTTACAGCGAGAAGAGGGATACGGACAGTAGTTGACGGCATGCCCCCATAGGTCGCTCGTGCCCTAGGCCATGTCCTGCCAGATCATGGCGGCTAGCCGGTCGATCGTGTCGATTCCGTACTGCTCGGTCGGGTTCCCGGTGCTGAGCACGGCCATCAGATAGCTCCTGCCGCCGCCCGAGATCCATCCGACGCTGTTGATCTGCCAGTCGCCCGAGCCGTGCAGCGGCAGCCAGCCGTTCTTCAGGGCCACCGTGGTCCGCGCCGGCACGCCGCCGGAGACCCCCCACCGCTGAGACGGCGTCACGTTCTCCAGCAACGACAAGGCGTAGGCGCGCTCGGCCCCGCTGAGCAGCGAGCTTGGCGTGATCAGCTTCCTGAGCAGGGCGATCTGATCGGCGGGGGTCGTCGTGCTCAGCCCCCATCCGGGCCAGGGGAAGCCGGCGCACACGACGCAGGGGGACGGGGTGGTCTGGGTCAGCCCGGCCTTGGTGTTGAACGAGCGGATCCGGGCCGCGCCGCCGACGTCATACCACAGGCTGGTCGCCGCGTCGTTGTCGCTGTCCTCGATCATCTGCTCCGCCAGCGACTGGTCGCCGGCCGGCAGCTCGCTGCCGCGCTCGGCCAGCAGCGTTTCCAGGACGTCGAGCTTGACCACGCTCGCCTCGGCTTGCGGCCGTCCCTGACCCAGGCGCCAGGTCTGGCCCGTCTTGACGTCGTAGACGGCGGCCAGCACCGTGCCGGCCCGGGCCGCGAGGTAGGAGGTCGCGGCCGTTCCGAACGGGTTCTGGTGGGTGGCGGCGGGCTGCGGCGACGGAGCGGGGGA
>PMOU01000103.1 GCA_003161205.1 Actinomycetota bacterium
ACCGAGGTCGAGCTGAAGGAGCGCAAGCACCGCATCGAGGACGCGGTGCGCAACGCCAAGGCTGCGGTCGAGGAAGGTGTCGTGCCCGGTGGCGGCGTTGCGCTGCTGCAGGCGGGCCGGAGTGCCTTCGAGAAGCTCGACCTGACCGGGGACGAGGCGACCGGCACGAAGATCGTGCGCCGGGCGCTGGAGGAGCCGCTCAAGCAGATCGCGGTGAACGCCGGCCTCGAAGGCGGCGTGGTGGTCGAGAAGGTCAAGACGCTGCCTGCCGGGCAGGGTCTGAACGCCGCGACCGGCGAGTACGTCGACATGTTCAAGGCCGGGATCATCGACCCCGCCAAGGTCACCAGGTCGGCGCTGCAGAACGCGGCTTCTATCGCGGGGCTGTTCCTCACCACTGAGGCAGTGATCGCCGAGAAGCCGGAGAAGGAGAAGGCCCCCGCCGCGCCAGGCGGCGGCGGTGACATGGACTTCTGATCCACGAGAAGTCACCTCACCCAGACGGCCCGGGGGATTTTCCCCGGGCCGTCTGTGCGTGCCAACGCCGGGAGTCTTGTGGCACGAGTGGTCTCTGTGACACATGTTTCCAGGTGTAAGTGCTGGGTATAGCCCTTATGCGATCTCAATCACGGGGGAAGATCGCACTCGGACTCCGGCCTCGCACGCGATCCCGTCCCAGCACCATCCGAACGTGCGAGGCCGGACCGGGGTGACCCGGTAGATTCCCCAGCGAGCCTGGCGATCCCGGCGAACCCGGCCATAACGAAGCTGCGTTCCGGCGTCCCGGACCGATAGCCTAAGAAGCGCCCATAACATCCTGTCGGTCACCTGATCGCTGGTTGTTCTTTCTGCTCTCTTCGACGCGAGGTCTGCACGTGCCTACCGGCAAGGTCAAGTGGTACGACTCCGACAAGGGGTATGGCTTTCTCGCCCGTGACGACGGTGGCGAGGTCTTCGTGCATCTGTCGGCGTTGCCACCGGGAACGACCGCGCTGCGGCAGGGACAGCGGGTGGAGTTCGGGGTCGCTGAGGGACGAAGGGGAGCGCAGGCGCTCCAGGTGCGGATCCTGGAGCCGCCCCCGACGGTCGCGGCCGTCAAGCAGTCGCGCAAGAAGCCAGACGAGATGATCGTCATCGTCGAAGACCTGATCAAGCTGCTCGATGACGCGTCAACGACCTACCGCCGGGGCAAGCCGCTGGACGCCAGGGAAGCGAAGAAGGTCGCCGCCGTCCTGCGCGGCGTCGCCGACGACATCGATTCCTGAGCGCGGGCTGCGCGGCCCGTTCGCCGCACCGCCTCGGACATGCGCAGGTGCCAGTATGGTTGGTACGCGCCGCTATGGCGCCTCAGCCTCAGAAAAATGCGGGTAACCGCGCCGGCGACCAGCGTGATGAGTGAGAATTGGTAACCGTGAGTCCCACCCGCACCCGTACCCGGGAACCAGATCAGGCCTGCGCTGAGGCCGTCGACCTCGCGCGGGATGCCGTCATCGCTGTCGTGGGCGCCGCCAGCGTCGGTGCGCACCTGGGCGTGCAGGCCGAGGGCGAGCGCATCGTCACCCACCTGTTTGACTGCACGGACCCGGCCTACTCAGGCTGGCGATGGGCGGTCACCGTCGTCCGGGCTCCCCGGGCCAAGGCCGTTACGGTCAGCGAAACCGTTCTGCTACCCGGATCCGGTGCGCTGCTCGCGCCGGACTGGGTGCCGTGGCACGACCGGGTGCGGCCGGGAGATCTCGGCGTCGGCGACCTGATGCCCGCCGCGCCCGACGACGACCGGCTGGTGCCGCTGGTCGTGCTGGAGGGCGATGACGCCGTTACCGACTGGTACTCAGGCCCCGAGTACGAAGGTGCTGAGGACGAAGGTGCCGCGGAGCCAGCTGAGCTGCCCTCGCCGGGACGCTCCCGCGTGCTTTCCGTGGTGGGCCGCGAGGACGCATCCGAGCGCTGGCATTCCAGCGAGCACGGCCCGCGGACGCCGCTGGCCCACGCGGCCCCCGCCCACTGCATCAGCTGCGGGTTCTACGTGCCGTTGAGCGGCGATCTGGGCCGCCTCTTCGGCGCCTGCGCGAACGCCTACGCACCGGACGACGGCCAGGTCGTGTCGGCCGATCACGGCTGCGGAGCGCATTCCGAGGCGATGGCCGCGGCCACCCGGGTGGCCGTGCCGGTCATCGACGAGTTCGGTTACGACCTCGTCGACCTGCCCGGCGTTTCCGTGGAAGAGACCGTCTTCGAGCCGCTGTCCCGCGGGGCGGACTGATCCCCTGCCCTGGCTTCCGCCGACCTGGCCCGGGCGCGCTTGAGCCGCGGGAGATACCACAGCCCGAATAGGCCCAGGCCCAGGCCGGCCGCGCAGGTCCAGATCCACCATCGTTCGTGGGCGGGCAAGCTGTGACCGATGATGAGCAAGACGATGAGCGCGACCGCCCATCCGCCCGTGATGATTCCCGTGACCAGCTGATCGTTGCCTTCGAGCGGCGGTGGTGGCGACAGGCGCGTCCCTGGCTCGCGGGTTTGCTTCACCCCCTTAGGCTACGAGGTCTCCCGGGGCGCTGGCCGCCCAGGCGACCCCTGGGCGCCGGATGCCAGCGGGTGGCTGCGTGCACTCTCCGGGCGTGATGTACTTGATCCACGCTCTAGGCTGCCCGACGAAGGTTTACCGAAGATGACAGCAACGCGGACCAGGACTGATGCCGGGCTGGCCACCGCTCTCCGGATCTCCGTGAGCAGGCTCGCGCGGCGCCTGCGGGCCCAGCGCACCACCTCGGGGATGACGGAAGCGGTGCTCTCAGAGACCCAGCTCGCCGCGTTGTCGGCCCTGGAAGTCCATCATGCGATGTCCCCCGGTGAACTGGCCGAGCACGAGAAGGTGCAGCCGCCGTCCATGACCCGCGTCATCGCTGTGCTTACCGAGCGTAATCTCGTGCTCAAGTCGCCGCACCCGACGGACCGGCGTCAGGTGATTCTCACCGTGACCGAGGAAGGCCGGGCCGTGGTGCACCGCGTCCGGCGCCGGAAGGACGCCTGGCTTGCCCAGCGGCTGGCGGAGCTGACGGCGGCCGAACGCGCTACCCTCCGGGCCGCGGTGCCCATCCTGGAGAAGCTGAGCCAGTCGTTACCCGCGGGATTCAGGACCCGGCATCGACGTCGGGGTCACGAGCGCGCAGCGGCCAGCTCGCCAGCGAGGTATACCGCGGCTGCTCGGTGGCCCCGAGACGGCTGCGGACCAGGTGAACACGGTCCGCTGTCCACAGCTGCCCTTGGCAGTCCGCCAGGGCCGCGACGAGCTCGGTCACGTCGGCGGGCACGCGGCACCGGGCCAGGGTCAGGTGCGGCTGGAAGCGGCGGCCCTTGTCCGGCGGCGGAGTGCCGACGCGGCTTGCGCCCGCGGCGACCGACTCGGCGAGCTGCGCGAGCGGCTCGCAGTCGCCGGACAGCCCGCTCCAGAGCACGTTCGCCCGGCCGGCCGCGGGGAAGGCGCCCGCACCCGCGAACGCCAGCTGGATAGTGCCGTGGTGGCGGACCGCGCGCTCAACGCGCGGCAGCAGCTTCGCCACGGCGGGTTCATCGACCTGCCCGAGGAAGGCCAGGGTGACGTGCCAGGCCTCCCGGTTGGTCCAGCGCAGATCCTGCCGCCTGGGTCGCAGCGGCCCGACGAGGGCGTCGAGCTCGTCGAGCACGGCGGGTGGCGGGGCGATGGCCACGAACAGCCGCATCATCTCACCCGCGGCCGGGCCGGATCCAGGGGACCGCTTGGCCCCCTCATGCGAGCGGTGAACTAAACCGGTGCGCGGAGAGCCAGCAGGCTCGCTGAGCAGCTCTGCCCTGGGAGCGTCGGTACTCATGACCCACCTCGGATCTTGTCTCGCCTGCGTGTTCGCAGGCTGTCGTGGTGAACCGGCTGCCCCGGCGGGTGCGGCCGGCCGTGCTCGTACTCTTCGTGCGGACGGATCGGACCAGGTCGGTCATCCGTCCGCTGCCGCTGTTTCAGCCGCCGATTCGGGCGGCCACGTAGTCGATGCAGGCGGTGAGGGCTTCGACGTCCGCCGGATCGACCGCGGGAAACATGCCGATTCTCAGCTGATTGCGGCCTAGCTTGCGATAGGACTCCGTATCGACGATTCCGTTCGCCCGCAGGGACGCCGCGATGCCGTCAGCGGACACCCCGCTGGCGATGTCAATCGTCCCGACAACCTGCGAGCGCTGCGCGGGGTCGGCGACGAACGGGTCAGCGTAGGCCGCCTTTTCCGCCCACGTATACAGTATGTCAGCCGATCGCGCGGTGCGGGCCGTGGTCCACGCCAGCCCGCCCTGGCTGAGCATCCACTCGATCTGCTCGGCGAGCAGGAACAAGGTCGCGACCGCGGGGGTGTTGTACGTCTGGTCGCTGGCCGCGTTTTCCAGCGCGATCCGCAGCGACAGGAAGTCGGGTATGTAACGCCCGGCCGCGGCGATCTCGTGCACCCGGTCAACGGCGGCCGGAGACAGCAGGGCGATCCAGAGGCCGCCGTCAGAGCCGAGGCCCTTCTGCGGGGCGAAATAATAGACGTCGAACTCCTGCGCCCGCACCGGAAGGCCGCCCGCGGCGCTGGTGGCGTCGACCAGGACCAGCGATCCTGGATCGGCGCCGGGCGGGCGGTGCACCGGCATCGCCACGCCGGTCGAGGTCTCGTTGTGGGTGAGCGCGTAGGCATCGGCGCCCGGCTCCGGCCACGGGGCCGGATGCGTGCCGGCCGCGGACGCCACGACGGTCGGTGCCGATAGCCAGGGGGCGCGGCCGGCCAGCGCCGCGAACCGCGCCGAGAACTCGCCGAAGCTCAGGTGCTGGGAGTGCTCGCGGATCAGCCCGAACGTGGCCATCTCCCAGAACGCGCTGGTGCCGCCGTTGCCGAGCACGACCGTGTAGTCGGCCGGCAAGTGAAACAGCTCGGCCAGCCCGCCCCGGATCCTGCGCACCAGCGACCGGACCGGCGGCTGGCGGTGCGAGGTGCCGAGGTAGGTCGCTCCCGAGCCCGCGAGGGCGGCCAGCTGCTCCGGGCGGATCTTGGCCGGCCCGCTGCCGAACCTGCCGTCCTTGGGCTTCAGCTCGGCCGGAATCACGAGAGTGCTCATTCTCGCAGCTTACCGGGGGGTTGGCAGCGCTTGCCTAGGGGCGCGCCGGGGGCCTAAGACCTGCCGGTCCAGCACCTCGGCCGCGCCAGGCACCTCGGTAACGGGCCGCGTGGCAGGTCCGGTGTAACGGGCGGATGGCCGGACCAGCCGGCCGGTCCGCTTCTGCTCCAGAATATGAGCCGCCCAGCCCGCGGTCCGGGCACAGGTGAACATCGAGGTGAACATGTGCGCCGGGACTTCCGCGAAGTCGAGCACGATGGCCGCCCAGAACTCGACGTTGGTCTCGAGGACCCGGTCGGGACGGCGGGCCCGGAGCTCGGCCAGGGCCGCGGTCTCCAGGGCCAGCGCGACCTCATACCGCGGCGCGCCGAGCTCTTTGGCCGTGCGGCGGAGTACCCGGGCCCGCGGGTCCTCGGCCCGGTACACCCGGTGGCCGAAGCCCATCAGCCGGTCGCCCCGGTCCAGGACCGAGGTCACGTACTTCCCGGCGTCCCCGGTCCGCTCGACCTGCTCGATCATGTCCAGCACCCGGGCGGGCGCGCCGCCGTGCAGTGGTCCCGACATGGCGCCGACGGCGCCGGACAGGGCCGCGGCCACATCGGCGCCGGTCGAGGCGATGACGCGGGCAGTGAAGGTGGAGGCGTTCAGGCCGTGTTCGGCCGCCGACGTCCAGTACGCGTCGACCGCCCGCACGTGCCGCGGATCGGGGTCGCCGCGCCAGCGGATCATGAACCGCTCGGTGATCGTCTCCGCTTCGTCCACCCGGCGCTGCGGCACCATCGGCAAGCCGGGTCCGCGGGCGGCCTGGGCCACAAACGACAGGGCCATCACCGAGGCCCGGGCGAGATCATCGCGGGCCTGCTCATCGCTGATGTCGAGGAGCTGCCGCAGTCCCCAGGCGGGCGCGAGCATGGCCAGAGCGCTTTGCACGTCGACCCGGATGTCGCCGGANNCCCTCTTTGTCAGGTTCGGCGATTTCGGTCTCGAAGGCGATGACGCCTTCAAGTCCTGGCTTGAAGTCCGACATCGGTGTGTCCTCTCTGCTACCTGATCGGGCTACCTGAGCGGGGCTCTGCCCGCCGGGCTTCCTCATGGGGTTGCCGCAGCCACCTCATGCGATGTGCTGGGCTGGACCCGGGAGCCGCGCGGACGGGCGAGATTCCAGCGCTACCATTCAACCGCCCTGATCTGGGTTTGCGGTAGCCGTAACAGGTGTGAGGATCATTACCTATGGACACGACACAGCGTGATTCCGATTCGGGCAGCTTGTCCGAGGCCGCGATGGCCGGTGACCCGATGACGCAGTTCGCCCGGTGGATGTCGGACGCCGAGGTGCTTGTCCGGCCAGAACCGACCGCCATGGTGGTCGCTACCGTCTCCGCTGATGGCCGCCCGCGGGCCCGGACCGTGCTGCTCAAGGCGTATGACCAGACGGGTTTCACCTTCTACAGCAACCGGACCTCCCGCAAGGGCAGGGATATCGCGGGCAATCCCCGGGTGTGCGCGGTCTTTCCCTGGTACGCCATGCAGCGCCAGGTCACGGCCGAGGGCATCGTGATCACGATGTCCCGCGAGGACAGCGAGCCGTATTTCCGGTCCAGGCCGAGGGGATCGCAGCTCGGAGCCTGGGCCAGCCGGCAGTCGCAGGTCATCGGCTCCCGCGCTGAGCTGGAGGACCGGGTCGCCGCGCTTGAGCAGCGCTGGGCGCCGCCGGCGAGTGTCCCCATGCCCGATTTCTGGGGCGGCTACCTGCTCGTGCCGGAGACGGTCGAGTTCTGGCAGGCGGGCACGTACCGGCTGAACGATCGCCTTCGCTACCGGCGTGACGATGACGGCTGGGTCGTCGAGCGGCTCTCTCCCTGAGCCCGGGAGCAAGTCCCGGGCACCGGCTCCCCGGCATAGCATCACAAGCAGGAGGATGAGGAGTTGACAGCCCAGGGGCTCATTGACACGACGGAGATGTACCTCCGCACTATCTTCGAACTCGAAGAAGAGGGCGTGGTACCGCTGCGGGCCCGTATCGCCGAGCGGTTGGCGCAAAGCGGTCCGACCGTCAGCCAGACGGTGGCCAGGATGGAGCGGGACGGGCTGCTGCACGTCGCCGGGGACAGGCAGCTGTCGCTCAGCGAGGTTGGCCGGATGCTCGCCACCAGGGTGATGCGCAAGCACAGGCTGGCTGAATGCCTGCTCGTGGGGGTCATCAAACTGCCGTGGGAGGAAGTGCACATCGAGGCGTGCCGGTGGGAACACGTGGTCTCGGAGAGCGTAGAGCGTCGTCTGCTCGAGCTGCTCGGCTATCCGGTCCGCTGCCCGCACGGCAATCTCATCCCGGGCCTGGCGGAACTGGGGCTGCCGGCCGAGGCGCTGGAAAGGGTGCGCGCAGCGACGAACGAGGCCGGTGAGGCGATGACAAAGGCGGTATCCCCGGATACCTCCCGTGTCGTTATCCGGAGAATTGGCGAGCAAATTCAGAGTGATCTGGTTCTGATGCTTAAACTCAAGCGCGTCGGGATACAACCCGGACGCGAGGTGATTCTCATGGCAGGTGACGATGGTGTACGGGTGACAGCCGGCGACTCGGCGGACGCCGTCACGACCGAACTCCCCAGTCACATCGCAGCGCATATATTCGTGTCTGTCAACAGCCGGTATCAGCCAGTGGCCGGAGCGTGATCATGTCCATCGGCGACGCTACCTGGGTCGGCGTTACCTGGGTTGGGGAGCGCAGGCGTGACAGGCTGGGGTGAAGCCGCTTTCGACGCGTACCTTCCGGCGGACATGGTCCTGGGCCAGGCAGATATAGCTGTCGTGGTCACGGACCGGCTTAACAATCTGCTGTACCTCAACGAGTACGCGGCCGGGCTTTTCCGTGTCTCCGGTGACGTGGCCCGGCTGGCCGGCTGCTCGGTCCTGTCCCTCGGCTTGTTCGCCGCGGACGACGTGCGCAAGACGGAGGATCTCGCCGGGCAGGTGCTGCGCGGGCGGTCCTGGGAAGGAACGTTCGAAAGCGTCCGCGGCGACGGGTCGCGTGCGCTCATCCGGGCCTTCGCCGTCCCCTTGCGTCACCCGGGCGGCGATATCGACGGGATCGTGATCCTGGCCCGTGAGGCGAGCAAGCGCGAGGGCCAGGGTGAGCAGGACCGGATCGCCCTGCTCGAGCGGGTGGGCGAGCGGCTGGCGGGCTCGCTGGAGATCAATACCACGCTCAAGCACGTGGTGGAGATGCTCGTGCCTCAGTTCGCCGATCACTGCTTCATCGACCTGTACCAGGGTGAGGCGCTCATCCGCCGGGTGCAGCGGCACGCGAGCGACTGGGTGCCGCCGCCAGGGACCTGGGCCCAGGTGGGCGAGCAGATTCACTATCCGGAAGGTCACTTCTGCCAGCAGGCGATGGCCTGCCTGGACACGATCGCGATCAATGACCTGGACAGCGGCTATTACCCGGCCCCGAGCGCGGAGAGCATGGCAGCCGCTCACCAGGCGGGCCTGACGTCAGTGGTCGCGGCACCGCTGTACGCTCGCGGCCAGCTGCTCGGCGTGATGAGCCTGGCCTTGTCCCGGCTCACCGAGCGTGACGAACGCCACTATGACACGCCTGACCGCGACCTGATCGGCGCGATCGCCAGCCGGGTGGCCATCGCGATCGACAACGCGATGCTGTTCGAGACCGAACGGCAGACCGCGCTGGCCTTCCAGAAGAGCCTGCTGCCGCAGGCGATCCCGGAACTGGACGGCCTGGAGGTCGCCTGCCGGTACGTGCCCGCGAAACCGCTCGAGACGCAGGGCCAGGGGATCCAGACGCAGGTCGGCGGCGACTGGTACGACATCATCCCGCTGGCGGCCGGGCGGGTAGGCATCGTCATCGGCGACGTCGAGGGCAGGGGCGCGCGAGCCGCGGCCATCATGGGCCAGCTGCGGGCGGCGCTGCGCGCGTTCGCGCAGGACGAGAAGTCGCCCGCGGACATCATGCGGAAACTTGACGACTGGTGCCGGTCGCTGGCTCCGGCTGGCGAGAACGGCGCTCAGTCCGCCGGGGACCCGCCCACCTGCAGCTGCATCTACATGATCTACGACGCGTGGTCCCGCGAACTGACCTTCGCTAACGCCGGCCACGATGCTCCCCTGCTGGTTAGCGGCGGGTACGTGCAGCAGCTTGAGTTCGCCTACAAGGGAGTCCTGCTCGGCGTGCGCGGCAAGGGCATCCGGGGGCTGCCCACCTACAAGGAGGAAACGATCGAGATGCCGCCCGGCGCCATCTTGGTGTTCTACACCGATGGCCTGACCGACCGGCGAACCCGCGCTGACGGCTCCGGGCACTACTCGGAGACCGAGGCCACCGAAATGCTGCGGCACGCGGTCCGCGCGGCGGCGGCCAGCGGGGACGCGGACACCGTGGCCACCGCGGCCGAGTACGCGGTACCCGGTGACATCGATGACGACATGGCCATCCTGGTCGTGAAGTCCTCGCCTGCCCAGCTCGCCTCGACCGGGCGCGTTTTCCCCGCGGAGCCGATCATGGTGTCCGAGGCCCGGCGCCTGGCGGCCCAGACATTCGCGTCCTGGGGCATGGACGCCGAGCAGATCGAGATCGCCTGCCTGCTGGTCTCCGAGGTGGTCACCAACGCCGTCCTGCACGCCTCGATCACGCCGAGCCCGAACCGTAATCTCGACCTGGAGCTCGAGCCGCTGATAATGCCCGCCGCGGTGAGCTCGCCCGCCGGACCGCCCCCCGTCGCCCCCGTCGCCCCGGTAGCGCCGCTCGCCCCGATGCCCGCCCGTTCCGCCGGGTGGGCGCCGTCTGCGGTCCAGGAATCCAGGTCCCCGGCTCAGCTCGCGGCGACGGCCGAGCCAGTCCCGCCGAGCGGCGGCCTGGCCTGGAACGGTGCGCCGGACGGCGGCCTGGCCTCGTCCGAGCCGCCCGCCAGGGAATTCGCGCTGCGCCTGCGGCGCGGTGCGACCTCGGTGTGGGTCGAGGTCTTCGACCCCGACCTCCGGCTCCCCCGGATACGCACCGCAGGAGAGACCGACGAAGGCGGGCGCGGCCTCTACCTGGTGGAACAGCTGGCGACCCGGTGGGGCTCCAGGCCGACCCCGGAAGGCAAGGCGGTGTGGTTCGAGATGCCGCGCAGCGGCAACCGGACCTGATGTTCAGTGGCCCTGGTGCGAGGCCCACATCATCAGCACGATGAGGACGAAGATAACTATCGCCCCCGCCCAGTGTTTACCCGAGACACCTAGCTTCATCTTGCCGCGCAGGCGCGTCCACCCGAACGCCACAAGGACGCCGAGGAAAACCAGCAAGATGAGTCCGGTCATCGGCCGCCTCCTGGTCCTTGCTGCTGTGCGAAACCCGCTTCGAGACTACGGCATCGGGTCGCCGGGCGCGAGACGAGGTGCCGTGAGGCCCGGGGAATCCGGGCCTGTCGCGATCGGCGGGCCGCCCAGCGCGTAGCCGAGACCGCGGCGGGTGCGGATGAGCGGCGGGCCGAGCCGGTCGAGCTTGCTCCGCGGGGGACGAAACGGCCAGGGCAGGAGTTCAGCGCCCGGTTACATTCGCTCCGGCACCGGCACCCCGAGCAGGTCAAGGCCGGTGGTCAGCACGTTATGCGTGAGCGCGCACAGCGCGAGCCGGCTGGCGCGGAGCGAGGCAGGCTCCGCCTTCAGGACCGGGCACTCCTCATAGAACGTGGTGAACAGGCTGGCCACCTCGAAAAGGTATGTGCACAGCCGGTGCGGTTCCGCGGTCTCGCCGACAGCGGTGAGGACGGCGCCGAAGCCGAGCAGCTTCAGCGCGAGCGCGCGTTCCGGGCCCGCGGTGAGCGCTATGGCGGCCGCCGCCACGTCGCCGTCAGCCCGGCGGAAGATCGACCGGATCCGCGCGGTCGCGTACTGCAGGTACGGACCGGTGTTGCCGCGGAACGAGATCATCCGGTCCCAGTCGAAGACGTAAGCGCTATCCCGCGCGGTCGACAGGTCGGCGTATTTCACCGCACCGATGCCGACGGCCTCAGCGACCGCGTCCAGTTCGGCGGCGTCGAAGCGCGCGGACGCGTCCAGCTCGTCGAGGATGGCCCGCGCCCGATCGACGGCTTCCGCCAGCAGGTCGCTGAGCTGGACATTATCCCCGGACCTGGTGCGGAGCCGGTTGCCGTCAGGGCCGAGGACCAGGCCTATCTGGGCATGGGTGAAGACGGCGCCGGGCGGTATCCAGCCGGCTTCCCTGGCGACCGCGAACACCATCTGGAAGTGCAGCGCCTGGTCGGAGCCGACCACGTAGATCGCGCGGTCGCAGTGCAGCACGTCGACCCGGTACCGGATCGTGGCCAGATCCGTGGTGGAGTAGTTGTAGCCGCCGTCGCTCTTCCTGATGATGACGGGCATCGGCCTGCCCTCGCGGCCGGTGAAGCCCGCCGGGAACGCGCAGAGCGCCCCGTCGCTGTGCACCGCGATGCCTTCTTCTTCCAGCCGGGCCACGGTGTCGGCGAGCATGGGGTTATAGAAGCTCTCGCCCTTGATGTCGTCGTCGGTGAGCGTCACGCCGAGGCGGCCGTAAATGCGATGCAGGTAATCCAGGGAGAGGTCGACAAGTTCCTGCCACAGCTGCAACGTGCCCGGATCGCCGCCCTGCAGGTCCACCACGCGCTTTCGCGCCCGGTCCGCGAATCCGGGGTCGGAATCGAACGTGCGCCGGGCCGCCTGGTAAAACGCGTTCGGGTCGGTCCGCAGCAGCCCGGCTTCCGCTGATTCCTCGCCGACGTCGAGCAGGTACTCGATGAGCATGCCGAACTGGGTGCCCCAGTCGCCGACGTGGTTGTCCCTGATCACCCGGTGGCCGGCGAACTCCAGGACGCGCGCGATGGCGTCTCCCACGATCGTGGTGCGCAGGTGCCCGACGTGCATCTCCTTGGCGATGTTGGGCGAGGAGTACTCCACCACGACCGTCTGCGGCGCGGCCGCGGGCGCGAGCCCGAGCCGGTCGTCGCCGAGCATGGCCGAGGCCTGCGCGGCGATCCAGTCGTCGCGCAGGGTGAGGTTGATGAAGCCGGG